>JARRKF010000090.1:0-5157 GCA_037388405.1 Ignavibacteriaceae bacterium
GTTAATTGGACAAAAAGCCTTTTTAGATCACAAATTCAAGTTGCCTCGTTCTTTCATAAAGCTTTAAACTGCCGTTGAAAACGAAGAAGAGAAAATTAAAAGCAGTATTCTTTACCGATTTTTCAGCGCTTTAATTGTCAATGAATTAAGTTCTGTATACGTAGAATGAGGTAAATTTTTAACAATAAATTCAATTTTAGCCGGTACACTTTTCGCATCCATGAGCTTTAACTGCTCCGGACTAATTTCTAGACGGTAATGCCCCGGGACCAAATTTGTTTTATAATAGCTTCCATCTGAGAAAGTTCTCAGCTTAATTGTTTTATTTCCTTTTAAATTCCTGAGTATCAGATTTACCCCTGCCGCAGCGATACGCGCGGAGTCTTTGACGATATATACCGAACCACTCAATGTGGCCGTTTGATACAATGGAATCTCAATTTGTTTAAACCTGCCGGGGTCGGCCGCAAACCTGAAATGATAGTTTAAAGGAGCAAGTGTCGGATCGGGTATTTTCGATTGAATAATATCAGCTGTATATTCCCAGTATGGTTGAAGTTGGGTTATTCTTAAAACACTGTCCCTACCTATTTTAAACCTGGCTTGCTCGTCGAGGCGCAGGAACTTTCCCGGAATCTTAACATCACCTTTGTCATAAATACCATCACCATTTTTATCCTCAAACATCAACACGGCTACAGCAGCATTATTGGAAAGATCACGGTTGGAATATAATAATGACTGGTTCGGGCCATCCAAACCAACGCCACCGCTAAAAGACTGATGGGTAAAAACACTGCCTGGTGAAGTCGCTATTTCAGTAGAGGATCGTACTTTTTTAAAATCAAAAACAATCCCGACAAAAAGCTGATTGCCACCAAGCGGAATATTATGTTCAATATTTAAGGTTAACATTCCATTCTTCCAGATGCTTTTGTTTAAATAAATTCCATAAGAATAAGGCACTAAATCGTGCAGATAAAATTTCGACTGGAGTCGCAAATTAGTATTTTTCAATATTGAAAATAAATTTCTACCGCCAGGTAAATTATAGGTGAGCGAGCTATTCAAAAAATTTGAAAATAATTCCTTCTTATGATTATTATATACCAGGTTACCTTGTTCTGAAATCCGAAACCCAAACCTTTTTATCCATGTATTGTATTGAAATAAATAGTTAGAAAATAATATAAGTCCTTCCGTATATCCTTCGGCTTGTATCATTAAACCCGAATTTAATTTAAAAAGTTTAAAAGGTAGGTAAACATTGGCAGATAGCAAATTTTGCATATTCATTTGATTATAAGCTCCGCTATCCGCATAATAAGCGTAATTTAAGCTCACGTTACTTCCTGAAGGAAAAACAGCGTTAAAATTCATACCGTAAAAAGCGCCCGGTGCAATATTGAGGTTAAACATGTATTCTTTTAAAAGCCTGGCTGTTACAGAACCATAAACAAGCAAATTATCCCGATTGTTCCAGTCAGCATCTGCCTTTAATGTTACAAATCTATTTAGTCCGTAAGACACATCACCATGAAGCAGAAAATTCACATCTGACTTCCCATAATAATTATACAATTGATCAGGTTTGCCTGCCTGAATATTATAGGCAAAAACACCCTTTGGTAAAAAAGTAAAAGGAACTCTTATTTTATTCTCATTATCATTTATTTGTCCCGTAGGTGAATACGCTTTAATACTAACATTATTTGTTCCGTACTCCAGCGGAATATTAAACCGATAATAACCATTTGCATCAGCTTTTGCAAAACCTTTTAGCACATCATTAACATAAAGTTCAACATCAGCATCGGGGAAAGTATTTCCATCAAAAATGAAATTATTAAAGATGTGTCTTGGAATTACAGGCTCGTTGCTTAAAGAAATACCCGTGACTCTCTGAGGATAAAAACCAGTAGTTATCATTTGGCCAATTTGAATAGTGCTAAGTACTTTTGATTTGGGTAAGACGTAGCGCCAATAAATATTGTTATATGATATCTTATCGTAATCTTTACTCTTTACCCCGTAAATAGTTCCGTGAATATCTCCTCCCAGTAATTCAGCACTACCGCTAAAAGTGTAATTACTTTCTGTTATACCATTGGAATGACTTATGCCAACGTTGTAATCAAGAAAACCGAAACCAAATAAATGCCTTTTAAACGGAAAAAGTAGCGGTGCTTTTTGTTTTTCCTTTTTCCTATTTTCAAATTGCTCGATGAAATTTTTTCTAATAATTTTCTCATCAACCGGAAGTTTCTGACCAGGTTCCAAGCGAACGTTTAAAGCATTAAAATTCACTTTAAATTTTAAACCAAAAAGTTTCTTAAAGACTCTGGGTAAAAGAAAAATATCTGATGGTCCCAAACGATAATCATTTGGGTTTAATTTATAGACTTGTTTCCCCACTTTTGCTTCATAATCTGAAATATTAATTTTCCAGGTTTTATTCATAAACCGGCCATGAACAGAATAAGCTGTTGTATCAAATTCATAAGGGATATACAACAATTTAAATAATTTAAGCAAGGGTAGATAAACGGTGCCATCGCTATACACAATATTTATAAGTGTATTATTTCCAACTGCGGGATAGCTAAAACTAAACAAGACTTCTTGCCCATTACTTTCGCTGTTTGAGGTCCGCTGCCCCATGCAATTACTATCTGAAATAATTAGAATGATTAAAATGAGAAAAAAAGTTGTAATAGCGAAAGATTTATTCTTCATAACATTCCTTGAGGGAAAGAAAAAAGTAATTTCTATTTAAGTTTAAACTCAATACTCCATGTTATTAAAAATCAGGTTTATGGAGCCCAGGGTTTTAATTTCACAAAATTTATTTTTGAAATAATTTAATAGATATAAACAGGCTAATTAATTCCTAAACCATAATATTTTCACAAATAGTGGCATTTCACATTCTATCATTTTTATAGAGGCATTCGAAAATATCTTTGTGTTAAACCCCATAAGAAATTTAAATCTTCATTTTAAAGATGTTATTATTTTTCTTAAAATGTTTATACAAAAGATTTCCTGAATTTTACTGGTTCACAAAATCAATTCTTGAATTCCACTTACTGAAGTGAAACATTCATCTTATAAACCAAAGGCTCCATTTGCGCTAAATCTGCGGCAGGCACATCAGCGCGTTTCGTTTCAAAATTTAATTGCAGGGAATAGCTTCCTGAGGGCAAGCCATCTTTAGGGAACTGCATCTTAACCAGCCTTTTTGTGTCATTATAAACCGCACAGGTTTGGCTTTTTTCGCCCACAATTTTCCCATTTTTATCTATCAACTTTGCATGTACAGTGCCATTAAAAGGAGCATCCCCTGTTAAGTGAAGATCTGATAAAATGTACAATTCATCCGCTTTCTTTTTTGTAGTCACATTTTTTATCTGCAAACCGGTATGAACTATCCCTTTACTATAGAAAGCTGCAATATTCTGATGAAATACAATATTAATATTTGTACTAATTTTATTAGGATTTATGTTCTTGTTGATGCTGGGAGCCTCCTTGGAAGAGTTCACAATAACCCTTGTCCAGTACATTCCGTCAGGTTTATTAACAAAAGGTTTGACTTGAAACCTGATAGCTTGTTGCTCATTGGGTTTTAAAATAAACCTGCTTGGAAAAGCTCTCAGGTACTGAGATAAACTATATTTTGCTGCCATCACTGAGTCATTATATACCGGTACAGGATTTCCTTCACTATCAGATCCCAGATAGCCAAATTTGAATGAAACAGTTACTTCTTCTGCATAGTTAGTCCGATTGGCAACATATAACACAGTGGAATTTGTATTATCGTGAATAAACAACATTGTCGGTGCCAGACTTAACTGTGCCATTGCAGTATTGGCTACAACCAACAAAGCGATAATTAATAATTGTCTTAAAATTCTGTTCATGTTTATATTATTCTAAAAATGAATAACTAACCGAAAGAACAATTTCGACGAAGCAAGCCTGTTCCTTCCAGTCTCCAAGTGAAATATATCATTCGATTTTCAAATAAAACAAGAAGCGGGCATTGGTCATTAACAGAATTCTTAAAAAAACCCCGGCAATGACCAATGGCCACGTTCTTTTAAATTTAAACTAATTATACGCAACACTGATATTGAATGTTCCCGTATAGGTTCCCGTTGCCTGGCTACTTAGAGATCCAAGAGATCCGCCAACCCATATATAATAATCTCCAGAGGTACCATCCAGAGTTATCGTTTCTGGACTGCCGGTAAATGCTGTTGCTGAACCTTGAGTTGAAGTTGAGAGCCCAGCAAGTTCAGTATTCAGGGTCATCGTATTAGATGAAGGACCATTGAGAGTAACACTAGCATCATAAGTAACCGAAACAGAAGCCCCAAGACCTCCTGTAATTTGGAACTCTCCGGCAGCAGCACTTGTTCCAACATTCGTGCTACCGGTTCCAGTTGGCTTCAAGTCAACAGCACCACTCGTAGTTGAAAGTATCTGACCAAAATTAACATCCGCCAGTTTTGAAATAGTCATGGTTGGCACAACGGTAGCATTGGCTGCGCAAGTTGATGATTGTGCGTTTGCAAATGGCGAAAAAAATACAAACATCGCCATACTAATTAAAATAATAAATAATTTTTTCATGATTTAAATTTTAGTTAAACAATTAATTTTCATATTGTTAATGATTCAAACTTTAAAATATTTGCGATCCTATTTGATTTTCACAACACCTCCTTTCTTAGTTATTTAATTATATGTTATGTCGATTGCTTTTAATCTTTTAAAATTGGTACCAATTAAGAAATAATGGTAATCATTTCTTTCAGTCAAAGGCCTTAGGCGGTTTTCACATCCAAAGATTTTTACCGTATCATTCTGGTTATATGTTTTTAATTTATAACTGTTGAATTTATTTTCCTTAACAAACCACATTAATGGATATTTTTTATTCGCAGTAACTATATCCACAGAGAGTTGGGTTGCACAGGGCAGATCTATCCCAATCCACTGTACACTGGCTCGGGAACCGACCGGAACCGCAACATTTAATCTATTATCTTTTTTTACAAGGGTGACAATTGAATATTTCTTCACATGCCTGACAATTTTAACAGTTATCGACTGAGCATAAAGCGAGTTGAAGAATAGCAACATAAA
>JARRKF010000091.1:0-6960 GCA_037388405.1 Ignavibacteriaceae bacterium
CATTCCGTGTTTAGTTTCTTGTTCAACGTAGTCGTGTTATGAATGTTTTTTTGTAATTATAAAATTTACTAACTAATCAGGCTTTGCTGTTCTGGGCTGTGCCTTAGCCGCAAAGCCGTGATAAGCTAATAATAAATAAAGCTATTACCTGTTATAAGAATTAGAAATTCTATAAAAGAATTTTGTGAACAAATAATTTTTAATTATATATTAAAAATCCAAACAATTGTTCTTATACTTCTAAATTCACGTTATTAGAACAATAACTATTCAATAATGCTAGCGATAATTTTAAGTTGGCTGCAAATTTGAACTAATAATATGAATACAAGTGAAATAAAAAAAGCATTAGAAAATACATTTGACTTTTTTATTCAAAGGAAAGTCATTAAGCAAAATTATTTAATGCACACCCAATTTATCCAAATGGGATTTGATGGGAAAAGAAAAGGAACTGAAGATTATTGGTTAAAACTCAATCACATCCCCAAAGAATTTTCAGGAAAAAAATATGACGAATGTATATGTGAAGAATTTAGCATTAGTCTTAATAATGAAGAAAGAAAAACAATCCCGAGTTTGAGTAATTGGAGCTATACGTTTGACCCAATGTCTGGACTTGGACAGGGAAATGTTTTTGGAATCCCACACGAACATTTTGAAAATTTAAAAGATAATAAAGCAAACGCTATTTCATCTGAAATTAAATATGCCATATACAATAATTTTGTGGATTATCACGCTTTAAGTAATGTATTTACAATGTATGGAGCAGGAATTGAAAAAATTAAAAAGATTGGTGATAAAATCCAACACGCAGGAGCTTACTCTAAAGCCCCAATAAATTTGAAAAACGTTATTAGAGAAGGTTCTGTATTTTGCAATGGGGAAATCACTCTTGAGCTTATTGGTTTAAGTTCTGTCGATGGGAAACCGTGTGCGTTGCTGAAATATGATTCTGGAGAAAGTACTCTTGATATGGAAATTATTTCAGAAAAAGGAAATACTAAAACTATAGGTGGTTCTCAATATATTGGTGACATTTATCTTGATTTGGAATCGGGTTGGACAAGGAAAGTTATGCTCAATGAATTTGTAATTTCAGAAAGAAAAGAGCCTAATCGAGATAAAGAAAAAATGTACACAGTAAGAAACCTACAAATTAAGTTGATTTCGAATGAAAACCTGATATAAAAACTATTATTAACAATGGATATAGGCAATGGCGGAGTTCGGCGCAGATGGAGGGTCGCAATCCCGCTCAGACATTCCCGTTTTATCAAACGGAAAGTCACACACAAATTCGCCGCTGCCCATAGCCGAGACCGTGAAAAAATATAGTAATAAAATCGCTTATAACAAACAACTCAACCCGACCGCGCATTCTGGCGGGCATAATTTCAGTTATTTGGGTAGTCTTGTTAATAATCGTTGTTGTTAGATGTTAACTTTATAATAATCAAACTTGCAAAAAGCACGATATATATGGATGATTGCAGTTCTTGTCATAACAATAATTGGATTTATCCCAAGCTGTTATTCAAGGTTAAATAAAATCGATATATTCCATCACATCCACGGAATATCAGCTACTCTTTGGTTGATATTAGTGATTGTGCAACCTGCCTTGTATCGATTCAATAATTTAAAACTGCACCGTATCCTTGGTTGGTCTTCAGTTGTATTAGCTTTAAGTGTAGTGACGGGAGGCTTCCTTATGATGAAAATAATGATGCAAAATAAAGGGAGATACGGAGTTGACGACATAGAATATTATATTGGAATATTTGATGCCGCCATGCTAATTCCGTTTATTCTTTTTTTCATTCTTGGACTCAAGTTCAGGAAAAAAATTCAGCTTCACGCTCGATAAATGATTTGTACAGCAATTTTTCCATTAGTTGCCCCTACTTCAAGATTACTTCCAAGTGTCGGTATATCTAGCTGGGAAGGATTTATGACAGGTTCATTAATTATTAATGATAGAATAAATGGAAAATTCCGGTTACCCTATTTGTTAGCACTGCTAATAACAGGTGCATTTCATTTCTCAAGTTATTTTGTTCCGCCAATGCAATTTTGGCGATATCTAATGGATAATTTGATTTAAAATGGAGATATAATAAATGAAAACCACCGAGGATTATGAAATTTACAAATAGCATCTTAACTATTCTGATTTGTTTTTTATTAATTGCATATGATCGTGATTCAATAAATCATAAGGCAAATGATTCTCCGAAGAAAGTAAAACCTGAGGAAGAAATATTTTATCTTATTTTTCCAAGAAGTTTTTATGACAGTGATGGAGACCAGATTAGTGATTTAAATGGCGTTACTGAAAAACTGAATCATTTGCAGGAGCCGGGCGTTACATCTATTATAATGACTCCATTATATCCTTCAATTTATTATCACAACTACTTCACTCACGATTTTGAAGGTATTGATAAAGAGTTTGGTTCAAAAGAAGATTATTTGAACATGGTAAGGGAAATTCATCAAAGAGGTATGAAATTCTATATGGATACTGAAGTATAATATGTTACTGAAGAGCATCCGTGGTTTAAAGATTCGTATAAAAATCCATCTTCTGAATATAGCAACTACATATTTTATAAAGGCTCATTAAATAATGAGCCGGTACCTATCATTTTTGATCTTACAGGATTAAAATCTTACGACGACAGATATCTGGACATAACAAGAGTAAACCTTTACAACAAAAGAGTAAGAAAATATATTTATGATCTTTTAACTATTGGGGGGAAGCAAACGAAGATGGAAAATTTGATGATGGAGTTGACGGCTTTAGATTAGACCATATTATGGATAACCTTGATAATAAGAATTTACTAAAGAATATGCTGGAAGACTTTTGGAAACCTTTAATAATTAATTCGAAGAAGATTAATCCGGATTTGAAATTTATTGCCGAACAATCTGAATGGGATAAACCGGGCTGCCTGCCCCGACTTGACAACGAGTCGAGACTGGCGGCTTAGCCACAACACCGTTATTTTGTCTTGAAGCTTGAGTATTCAAATAAGAAAGGTGAAGAAGACAATATGGATTACACACGCATATACTGCGATGCCGACGGCGAGTCGCACTTTAATGATGTTTCTGTTAAAGTTGCTCCGGTCGATTTCGCACCGCCCGCTCCGCCGTTGTATATGGCAGCACCTCAGAAGGCTGAGGGCACAATACTCTGTACCATCCCATCGGAGTGGGTAGGAGACTGGCATCCTGCGCCACATCGTCAGTTCTACATTCAACTGTCGGACGAGTTAGAGGTAGAGGTCAGTGATGGGGAGAAACGGAAGTTTTCTGCAGGCAGTCTCATTCTGTTAGAGGACACAACGGGGAAAGGTCATTTGACACGTGAGATAAGCAGTACAGGTGTGAATGCAGTTTTTGTCCAATTACCGGCGACGGCAGAGGAATAGGTATAACCTGTCCTTTAATTATTTTATTTAATAGATTAAGCATAGTGCCTTTACCTGCAATTTAAACCAACGAATACATGATACTTAACATTCACAAATAAATAAAAGGAACAAAATGAACTCAAAATACAAAGTTGTAAAACTGACAACTATCATTCTGTTGCTATTCGTTGTAATGACTGGCTGCAGAGTAAAAACCGAAGCAGACAAAGCTGCAACTCCTGAAGAACTTTCACAAATGAATAAGGACTTTGCGAAAGCCCTGAATAACAAAGATGCAAAGGCTGCTTCATTACTTTATACAAAGGATGCCTCTCTGCTGCCTCCAAATGAACCTATAGTTACGGGAAGAGAAAATATTGAAAAATACTGGCAGGGTGCTCTTGATGCCGGGACAACTAACGTTTCAGTTTCTACTATTTCTACAGGAAGTAACGGCGATTTAGGTTATGAAGTTGGACGATTTACACTGAGTTATCCCGGAGCAGATGGAAAAATGATAGTAGAAAAAGGAAAATATACTGAAATATTAAAACGTACAGCTGACGGGAAATGGATCTCAATTTATGGAATATGGAATTCCGATCCTTCCCCCTCAGAATGATAAAACCGGTACATCATTAAAATATAAGGAAGACCGATGCAGAGAAAAATAATTATACCTATGTTATTGATCATTTCTTTTTGCACGATAAAGGTTTCGGCGGGAGACAATGAGGAAGCGGTAAAACAAGCCGTTAAAAATTACTACGATTTGTACTTTGTTAAAATGGACAAGAGCGAATACAGATCGATTTTAACTAAGGATTATCTGCTTCTCGAGAATGGTGAAATTTTCGACACCGAAGAGGATATCGCAGCGATGCCGACTCCGGACAGCGGCTATGAACGAACTGATTCATTCGACTTCCGTTTAGTAAAGATTGAAGGAGATATTGCCTATGCGGTTTATTTTCTGAAGTCTCAGATTACGGACAAGGCGAATGGAACCCGTAATAAAGAATGGCTTGAGAGTGCTGTTCTTCACCGGTCGGGTAAGAGCTGGATGATGGCCTTGCTGCACTCTACCAGAATTGCAAAGCCGGAGGAGTGATTTATTTAATATTTGGTGAGGAGAAATGAAGGAATAATTGCTGCTATACCACTTTTTATAGAATAGGTCAAAAAATATTCTTACATTGATCATTGAATATCCAATAAGTTAGGGGAGTTTGTAATGAATATATCAAGACTATTCCTTGCGACGGCCTTGATAGTAATCTCCCTCACCAGCTGTTTTAATAAAAAAGCTACAGCTGATATCGAAGGATTGTGGGTATCAACTGAAGAAGCATCTTCTCAATTTCAACCCGGTGCAGATAAAGCTTCTTTATTAATCAAACGGGATAGTACTGAAACACTGACAGCCTGTGGCTTTTTCTTAAGGAACGGCGAGTTTGTACAGGAATGGAATTTTATTAATGTACGATATGATACTAATGAAAAAAGAATTTCTCTGGTTGATTCGGATTCAGATACTTTAATATGCAGTCTGGATGCTGAAAATGGAATTCTTAAACGCGATAATACCCCCGGGGAACCATTAAATTTTGTTCGTGCCGACAAAAAGCTTGAGATCAGGTTGCTTTACCCGCGAATTCCTGATAAAGACGGTCAAATCATTCACAGATATAAGAAACCTGAACAAGTTGACGATGGTCTGCAGACAGAATCTATCTATAATTATTCTACTGATTCTTCATCAATTTCAAATCTGATGAAAGAAGTAATCGATCAGAAATATGGCAGGATAAAATCACTTTTAATACTCAAAAACAGCAAATTGATAGCAGAGGAATATTTTTACGGTTATACCCGGAATGATCTGCAACAAATCCGTTCATGTACTAAAAGCGTTACATCTATATTATTTGGAATCGCACTCGATCATCATAAAAGAGCAGATATTAGACAACCTGTATTCAACTTTTTCCCGAACTATGATTCATTAAAATCCGAAGGAAGAGAGGAAATAACATTAAAAAATATTCTAACGATGACAGCGGGTCTGGAGTGGAATGATTACCCGAAGGAGATGTTTAACAGTAATGATTGTTTCAAATATATTCTTAGCCGGCCAATGGAAAGTAAACCGGGTGTGAAATTTAACTATAACAGCGGTGGTTCGGTTCTTCTGGGGGGTGTAATCCAGTTCCTTGAGGCAGAAAAGCCCCTGGTATTTGCGGAAGAGTTCCTTTTTACACCACTGGGTATCACCAGCTACATCTGGGAAAGTCATAAGAACGATATTCTAAGATGCGGTGAAGGACTCAGTTTACGTCCCAGAGATATGGCTAAAATCGGATTACTGGTTCTTAACGAGGGCAAATGGCATAATGAACAGGTTGTTTCAAAACAATGGATACGTGAATCCACTAAACCACTCGTGCAGGAAAGTAAATTCTTTAACTACGGCTATCAATGGTGGCATCATTCAAAAAATAATCTGGATTGGTGGAAAGAACCAGACGCCATATCACCGAATGAGCATGATCTGATCATTGCACTCGGACATGGCGGTCAGTATATCATGATTATCAGGGATTTAAATCTGGTAATTGTCACTACTGCATCGGATTTTGAAGATGGTAGAATGGCGCTGAGTAAAATTCCAATGGTAATTGAAAAAATAATTCCGATTTTTGAGGATGCCTGATTATGGTGCACATGATTTTATAGCGGGATAAACCGGGCTGAGACCTGACATTGAGTCAAAACAGACCGGTCAGCAGTAAGATTATTAACCTGCTTCAAAAGATATTTAACTACAATTGGGGAGGAGAAATAAATGATAAGAAGGATATTTTTGTTTTTCCCTGTTTTATTATTCTTTGCTTCCTGTCAGGATGATCAGCTATCTGGAACGGACTGGAGTATTCCTTATGAATTATGGCATTCAAAAAATATTCATAATTATTCAATCGATCAGTTTTTGTCCGGGTAGGGGTGATTCAGTGCGCATAACCGTAAGAGCTGATACTATTTTTAACATTATAAATATTGAAGACAATAGTGTAGTTACAAATCCGTATTATTATACGATCGATTCTCTTTTCGGGATTATTCAATACTCTGAGTATGATTCAATTGTAATCAAATATAACAGCACTTATGGATTCCCGGAATTTCTTGACATTAATCCGCAATTACATCCGGTAGACGGAGGTGTTTTATACGAAACAAATAATCTGCAGATACGGTAATGTTAATCATACAGGCTGACCAGTGTCTCAGTCTCATCACTCTATATAAGGAGAGCAGGTTAGCCTCCAGGTGTCAGAAGATTCAATACTGCAGATAGAAAGGAATCTTTTATGAGCTTGTTAAAAAGATTGCTGAGTCAGAGTAAAAATCCCAGCGGGCAATTTGGTCGATTTCTCGTCAGGGGAATGAATTTGGGACATTCCGGTCTCACGGGATGGGGTTTAGGCTTTATTGATATTGCAAGTGATACAGACATACTTGACATCGG
>JARRKF010000092.1:0-10589 GCA_037388405.1 Ignavibacteriaceae bacterium
GTTAGGACTGATTCAATTTGATTGCACAAGTGATGCTTTATTAAACAAAGAGGTATCTTACGATTTTTATACAATTTGTTTAAAAAAGATTGAGAGTGGTGAATTCGGGTATGGAAAAACTAAGTACGATAGTGATAAAGGTTTCATGTATTTCTTTAAGCCAAGACAAAAACTTTTTATTTACGATGTAATAATTAAAGAACCCGGATTCAGCATTTATTTACACGAAGATTTTTTACATGGACATCCGCTATTTAACGAAATAAAAAAATACGGTTTCTTTGATTATGAAATCGATGAAGCACTTCACCTTTCACCACGGGAAAAAGAAATTATGTGGTCGCTGTTTCATAAAATGGAAACAGAGTATCATAATAATCCCGTTGAGTTCAGCAAGTCGATTATCCTTTCACATCTTGATTCAATGCTGAAGTATGCTCAGCGATTTTACAAAAGACAATTTGTTGATAGAAAGCCGCTTTCGGGAGTTACAGTTACAAAGTTTAACGAACTCCTGAATGCTTATTTTGAAAATGGAAAAGCAGAAGGAAATGGACTGCCGACTGTTGCTAATTTCGCATCTCAGCTAAATCTGTCTTCAAAATATCTTAGTGATTTGTTAAAACAGGAAACTGGTAAAACTGCATTGGAATTGATTCATCTTTACGTAATTTCCGAAGCAAAGAATCTACTTGTTGCCGGTGAACACAGCATTTCTGAAATTGCTTACAGACTTGGTTTTGAAAACCCTCCGTACTTTTCAAGATTATTTAAGAAAGAAGTAGGAATTAGTCCGAAGGAATTTCAGAATCAGTTGATGAATTAAATTAAGATTTAAAAAAATAAATCCTCTTCAATCGAAGAGGATTTTGTGAAATCATTTTATTTAGACGTCAACCAGATGCTCTAGCACCCAACTCTCTATCAAGCATATACAAACCACCTTTATTATCTCCAATCATTTCGAGCTTGTGCAAAATTTCTTCTACTGTAGCTTCTTCTTCAACTTGCTCGGTAACAAACCATTGCAAAAAGTTGTTAGTTGCATAATCCTTAGACTGCATTGCAAGATCAACAAGTTTGTGAATTAGTCCTGTAATTTTTTTCTCGTGAGCTAAGGTATCCTTAAAGGCTTCCATAACAGATTTCCAGCTAGTCTTTGGGGCTCCAATTTGTTTAAGTTTAACTACACCGCCGGTTTGTACTATAAATCCATAAAATTTCATTGCATGTCCATATTCTTCGCTTGATTGAATCTTAAACCAGTTGGCAAAACCCTTTAGATTCTTCTCTTCAAAATGAGCAGCAATAGATAAATAAAGGTATGATGAGAACAATTCTTCATTTAATTGATTATTTAGGGCGTCCTGCATTTTTTTAGATAACATTTTTACCTCTTTAGTTTTCGTTATTGATTGATTTAATACAAATATAATGATTTTACTATTAACATAATTTTAAACATTCTGTTCTTTCTTTCGTCATAATTTATAAAGTTTTGACGAAATAGGACTGTGATTTGGTTCATTTATATTTTTTATTAAATTGAAAATACTTACTGTATTAGCTAACTTTGTTAACATCTTTTTTTAATCAAAAACATTTACCTAAGGAGATAAATAATGGCAATTAAAGTAGCAATTAATGGTTTTGGCAGAATCGGAAGACTTGTTTTCAGAAGGGCTCTGGAAATTGGTGGATTTGATTTTGTCGGTATAAATGATTTAACAGATGCTGCAACTCTTGGTCATTTATTAAAATATGATTCAGTTCACGGGAGATTTAAAGGAGAAATAAAAGTAGAAGGAAATGAGTTAGTAGTTAACAGTGACCGAATAAAAATTACAGCGGAAAAAGATCCTTCCAAATTGAACTGGAAAGGTGTTGATGTTGTTATCGAATCAACAGGTGTTTTCAGGGATAAAGAAAGCTGCTTGAAGCATGTTACTGCAGGTGCGAAAAAAGTTATTCTTACTGTTCCTGCAAAAGGTGAAATTGATGCAATGGTTGTGCTTGGTGTTAATGAAGAAATCCTGACTGGAAAAGAACAGGTTGTATCGAACGCATCTTGTACAACTAACTGTCTTGCACCAATGGTTAAAGTGTTGCACGATTCTTTTGGAATTGAAAAAGGGTTTATGACAACAGTGCATTCATATACTAACGATCAGAGGTTACTTGATTTACCCCACAAAGATTTGAGAAGAGCAAGATCTGCAGCCGTATCAATAATTCCAACCACAACGGGTGCTGCAAAGGCAATCGGTAAAATTATTCCCGAGCTTAAAGGTAACCTCGATGGTCTTTCTTTAAGAGTTCCGACACCGGATGGTTCAATAACTGATTTTGTTGCAACTCTCAAAAAAGAAGCAACTGTAGAGCAGGTTAATGAAGCATTTAAGAAGGCGGCAAGTGGTGCACTAAAAGGAATACTTGAATATTCAGAAGAACCGCTGGTATCTGCTGATATTATTGGTACCCATTATTCAGTTATTTTTGATGCTCAGTCAACTATGGCTAATGGCAAACTTGTTAAAGTTGTAGGCTGGTATGATAACGAATACGGATACTCCTGCAGAGTTGTTGATTTAATTAAAAAAATTGCTTAATAAATTTTAGATATGGCAGATTTTATAAATCTGTCATATCCTTTAAACTTTAATGATTTAATATGAAAAAACTATCAATAGATAAAGTAGACTTAAAAAATAAGAGAGTTCTCGTCAGAGTGGACTTTAACGTCCCACTCGATGAGCAGTTAAATGTAACTAATGATATAAGGATTGTTGAGTCACTACCTACAATTAAAAAAATAATTAATTCAGGTGGTAAAGCAATTTTGATGAGTCATTTGGGAAGACCAAAAGGAGAATGCAAACCAGAATTTAGTTTAAAACCTTCAGCCAATAAATTGAGTGAACTTCTTGAAAAAGAAGTTAAATTAGCTCCTGACTGTATTGGTTCGGAAACTGAAAAACTGGTGAATGAAATGAAACCCGGTGATGTAATTCTTTTGGAAAACCTTCGCTTTCACAAACAAGAAGAAAAGAATGATCCTGAGTTTGCAAAGCAGTTAGCACAACTCGGGGACGTTTATATTAATGATGCTTTTGGAAGTGCTCACAGAGCACACGCTTCAACGGAAGGAGTTACTAAATTTATTAAAACCTGTGCTGCAGGATATTTAATGCAGAAAGAACTGGATTATTTAGGTAGTGCTTTGGCAAATCCAAAACGACCTTATTGTGCAATTCTGGGCGGAGCAAAAATTTCAGGAAAAATTGATGTAATAAATAACCTTCTTGATAAAGTTGATTCACTTATAGTTGGTGGAGGAATGGCTTTTACATTCTTCAAAGCAGAAGGAAAAGAGATCGGAAAATCTTTGCTTGAAGCAGAGAAACTTGATTTGGCAAAAGAACTGCTTCAAAAATTGAAATCATCAAAAATTAAGTTTTTACTACCGGTTGATGTAGTAGTAGCTGACGAATTCAAAAATGAATCTCCCTCAAAAGTTGTTAGTGTTGATAAAATTCCTGCTGACAAAATGGGATTGGATATCGGACCTGAAACGATTAAATTGTTTTCGGATGAGTTGATGAAATCGAAAACTATTGTATGGAACGGCCCGATGGGAGTTTTTGAGATGAATAATTTTGCAAAAGGAACTTTTGCGATAGCTGAAACTCTTGCAAAGGCAACACAAAGTGGTGCCGTAACAGTTATTGGTGGTGGTGATTCCGCTGCAGCAATAAGTAAAGCTGGATTGGAGAAGAAAGTTTCTCACGTTTCAACCGGTGGAGGTGCTTCACTAGAATTTCTGGAAGGAAAAGTACTTCCCGGAGTTGCTGCCCTGAACGATGCGAGCTAAATTTAAATTAAGGATAGATTGAACTTAAGCATACAAACTTTTCAGTGAATGAGAGTTTGGCTGTATGGTTGCCTGGATGTATGAACTTAACTAATTTTTATTTATTAAGGATTGAATGACTAATTATTATAGACCCTTTGGTGGTTATAGTGTTTTCCCAAAAGTGATTAAAAATCTTTTAATCATTAATGCAGTTGTATTTATATTACAAATGATAGGTGAGAGGATAATTGTTAGTTCTGGATTTACACTTTCAGAATTAATAATGAAATATTTCAGCTTAATTCCGGTTAATGGAATTGTTGCCGGAACTATGGGTGGTGAACCAATTGTGTGGCACTTCTATCCCTGGCAGTTAATTACCTATCAGTTTATGCATGGTGGGTTTTATCATATTTTCTTTAATATGCTTATACTCTGGATGTTTGGAATGGAAATAGAAAATATCTGGGGTTCAAAAAAATTTCTTACCTTTTATCTTATTTGTGGTGTTGCAGCCGGTTTGTCTCAACTATTCATTGCCCCTCTCTTTTCAACCCCGGCACCTACAATCGGTGCGTCAGGAGCGATATTTGGAGTGATGATAGCTTTTGCTCTAATGTTTCCCGATAGATATATTTTCTTATGGTTCCTGCTGCCAATCAAAGCAAAATATCTCATTGGATTTTTATTTGTTCTTGAAATTTTCTGGATTGGAAATGCCGGTAGCGATGTTGCTCATCTTGCGCATCTCGGTGGTGCTGTTGCAGGATTCATTTATATAATGCTTGATAAAACAACTTATGTATCTTTAAAAAGTTCATTTAGAAATTTTTCATCTTCTGGTGGAGGTCCTTCAACTTTCAATAATCCTTTTAGCGGGCTTTCTGATAAGTTGAAAAAGAAGTCCAAGAATATTGAAGAAGCAAAATACTATGACATAAATAGAAACAATGATGAAGAAACAGAAGTCAGTCAGGAGGAGATCGATAGAATTCTCGATAAAATAAGTGAGTCAGGTTACCAGAATTTAACTGAGAAAGAGAAAAAAATCCTCTTTGACGCAAGTAAAAAAATGCATTGAAGAAAAACAATCAAAATTCAATAAATAATAAATATACAATCATCAAATCATACAAACATATATTAATCAATCCGTTAGTATGGATATATGGTTGTATGAAATTACACCTCTCTAAAATCATTTATCTTTTTATTACCATCATTTTATTCTCTGCTTGTGAAAAAGAACCTGCAATTTCTGAAGATAAATTCATTTTGCTAGTGCAATTCTAATTTGAGCGTAAGTAAATTTTGAAGGCAACCTTTCTTTTAATTCTTTTATATTATTAAATCCTTTATCTGCTTCTTTAACAATTGCTTTATAAATCTCTTTATCAATTAAGGAAGTAATATCGATGCCGGGCTCAAATTCAATAATAGACTCAACCTGCATTGAAATTACAGCTTCGGTTAGTTTTCGGGTTTCTGCAATTTCCTTTAGTGTATACTTTTTATCGATCAGCTTTTTTGTTTCAATTATGTTTTGCGGTATTGATGTTTTTTTGTTTCCTTCTTTCTTCACAGGATTTTTTAATCCGTAATTTCCAATAACTTCTAAAAAATCGTTTCCAATTTTATTGAACATTCTGTTATTAAAACCATTTATACTTAAAAGTTCAGATTTACTTTTTGGTCTCAGTCGGGCAACTTCTTTCAAAATAATATCGGGACAAATTAAATAACCCGACTGCATAAATCTTTCGGAAGCTTTTTTCCTCACATCTCTAAGACTATTGAAAATATAAAGTTCATCATAATAATCTTTTTTACTAGTAATGGTCTCATTTTGAACTCTGGTTTTTGTGGAGATAACTTTTTCCGCTTTAGGAAGACCAATAAAATTTCTTTTGCTCTTGCTTTTAAGAATTTTACCCTTAGAAATATTTTCTGTCAGGACAGCTTTAATTTCGGCCATTGAAAATTTTTTACACGCACCAAAATGCCTGAATAAAGCTGCACTCTCTTTAATTTTTTCTCCTTTAAGAATTTTGATTAAGAAATTTTCAGGCAGTTCCTCATTAGCTTCTTGCAGAGTTTCCAGTATTATTTCAGAGAGATATGCCGCAGTTGAATCCTTCATATTTCCTAAAGAGGTACAATTATCACATTTTCCACAGCGATAATCGTCAACATTTTCTCCAAAATAATTTAAAATATATTTGAACCTGCAAATACTCGTATGCACGAGATCAACCATTGAATCTAGTTTGTGTTGAGAATTAAGGTAACTTTCGTTAATGAGCTTATAATTCAGGATTAATTTATCTTCACCCACTCGAGGTGTCGAAAGAATAACTGTTTCTTTGGCTATTGCCTGTTGAAAAGAAATGATTCCGAGATTATTTAAAACATTTAGTGAATCGATTAGATTTTGCTCTGGAAAGGATAATTTATTTGCAAAGTTTGCGGTAGATAATTTTATTGAGGAATTAAAAATGGTGCTTCCGTATTCACGAAGTAGAAAAACAATAATTTCTTTTAGTTCAGCATATCGTGAGTTTTTTAAAAAATCTTTTAATTTCGCTTTAGTTAATAAAAACTGTATCGCATCTTTCTTCTCAAATTCTGAAACTCGTCGGATGTATCCGGCATTTTCAAGATACTTAAGTGCAGAATGAAGGGATGCGAGTTTGAAATAAAGAAATTCTGAATTGCTAAATCTTTATCATCGTGAAGTAAATAGCAAAAAGATTCCTTCCCATCACGTCCTGCTCTCCCGATTTCCTGGTAATAACTTTCAATTGATCCCGGTGTATTGTAATGAATTATCAATCTGATGTTTTCCTTGTCAATACCCATCCCGAATGCATTTGTTGCAGCAATAATCTGAGTGGTTCCATTCAGAAAACCTTCCTGCACTCTTCTTCTCTCGGGAGCAATCATTCCTGCATGATAGTAATTGCAAGATATTCCGTTCATGTTTAGATATTCTGCTATCTCTTCTGCCTTTTTCCTCGAAGAAGTATAAATTATAGCAGGTGTACCTATTTCATTAATCAGTTCAACGCATTTTTTCTTTTTATTTTTAATCTGAAGAATTCTGAGGTTCAAGTTTTCACGTTCAAATCCTCTTACAAACACTTTAGGCTCTTTAAATTCTAATTGCTCGATAATATCATCACGAACTTCTGGTGTTGCAGTTGCAGTAAATGCAGAAACTTTTTTAATTCCAATATGATTAATAAATTCTTTAATCTTTAAATAGCTTGGTCTGAAATTATGTCCCCACTCACTTATACAATGAGCCTCATCAACGAATAAGTTGGTTGGTTTTAATTCTTTAATTCTTTCAGCGAATTTTAGGCTTTCAATTTTTTCAGGTGCCAGGTAAAGTAGTTTTATACTACCAAGAGAAATTTTATTAAATACTGTTTCGGTTTCAGAATAGCTCATTGTGCTGTTTATAAAAGCTGCGACTTCTTTGTGCTTGTTTAATGAGTCAACCTGATCTTTCATTAAGGCTATTAACGGAGAAATAACAATCGAAAAGTTTTCCGATAGTAATGCGGGAATCTGATAACACATCGGTTTTCCAGCACCGGTAGGAAGCACTACTAAAACGTTATTATTGTTCAGGATGGCTTCAATAATTTCGTGCTGCCCGGTTCTGAAATTATCATAACCGAAAAAATCATTCAATATTTTAACAGCTGTCTGCACTCCTTTAGCGGCACAATGTTTGTAATAAATTCAACTTAGATTTATTTTTATAAATAGATATTAAAAATTAATTCCCTTAAAACATACTAACCAAACAGAGATTAAAAAAATCAGCCCTTTCGATTATCCGACAACAAAATAATTCATTTTTTAGGAATAATGCAATGAAGACAATTTACTTTCTATTCTTAGCAGCTATCCTTTGTGTGAATATTTTTCCACAAACTGCGTACAAAGATATATTAATTGAAAATTCCGTTTACTCTCAGGCACCAATAGAAGTTCAAAACAGAAAAGCATTTATGCGTGAAAGATGGTTCTTTGAACAGAGAGCTTTTCCATCAGGTATAATTCCCCAGGATGCATATGAAAGTGCTTTACAACAAAGGGAAGATTTGCGAAGGCAAAATGGAGATAAAATTCCAGATATAAACTGGGTGAGTTTAGGACCTACTCCTGGCTATTATTTTAGTTATGGAAATATATCTTCGAGAATTGTATCTGGAGCTTTCAATCCGGTTGATCCGAATATAATTTACATTGGACCCGCGAATGGTGGTGTCTGGAAATCGACAGACGGCGGAGTTAACTGGAATTGCGATTGATCCTGCAAATCCAAATATTGTTTATGCAGGAACAGGTGAAGCAACATACAGCGGTGCTTCATGGTACGGAAGGGGATTATTAAAAACTACTGACGCAGGAAATACGTGGACACAAATTACAAGCGGACTTCCTAACTCGACTTACTTTTCGAGAATAAAAATTCGTCCGAATCATTCTAATGAAATACTAGCTGCTTTAGGAAATTCAGGACTTTATAAAAGTACTAATGCAGGATTGAACTGGAGCTTATTAGTGAGTGGAAGATGTGACGATGTAGTTTTTTCACCAACAGGTGATACGGCTTTTTCTATTGGTTCAGGTTCTTTGTTAAGAAGATCAACTGATGGCGGTGTTACATTCAGTCCATTTGGAACCGGATTAGTGCTTGGTGAAAGAAATCACTTTGATATATGCCTTGCTTCTCCAAATGTAATGTATGCAGCAGTTTATCAAAGCAGTGAAGTCAGATTATACAAAACAACAAATTTTGGTGCTAACTGGTCTCAGTTAGCTACAACATCGAATTTTCAGGATCTCGATGGGCAAGCATGGTATGATTTGTATATAAGAGTTAATCCAAAAAACCCAGATAAAGCTTATGTAGGAACAATTGATGTATTCAGAACAACTGATGGTATAAATTTCACGAACATTACTAATGGTTATTCTGGTGGGTATGTTCATGTTGATCAACATTTTTTATTCTTCCATCCAACTGACGAAAACACATTTTTTGTTTGTAACGATGGAGGCATCTGGAAAACAACTAATAATGGAAATTCTTTTACTAACTTTAATCAAAATCTTACACTAACCCAATTTTACAGAATTGCAGCAAGTCCCTTTACACCAAGCAGAATTCTTGGCGGAACGCAGGACAATGGCACCCAGCAAACTTATTCTACATTAAATTGGGCGGCAGCTTATGGTGGCGATGGAGGAGAAGTTTGTTTTAATCCTTTCGATGCAAATTATATTATTGGAGAAACACAGAATGGTGGTTTATTCAGAACCGTAAATGGCGGAAGTTCCTGGGGTCAGGCTACTAGCGGAATAAATCAGGGAGAAAATGTCACCTGGGTTGCACCAATTTTAGCTCATCCAACAGTTTCTGGTACTTTCTATGTCGCAAGACAACGTATTTATAGTTCTACAAACAATGGTGCATCATGGACAGCAATTTCTTCAAATGTAAATGGATCGAGCGCGGTAAGAGAAATGGCAATAAGTTATTCAAATCCAACTACAATGTATGCAACGACGGGTTCTTATATATTCCTTTCGCGAGATGGCGGTGCAACATTTACTAACAAAACAAGCGGATTACCTAACAAAACAACATCCAAATGATGAAAACATTGCTGTAATTACTTTTTCGGGTTTTGGAACTAACAAAGTCTATAAAACTACCGATGGAGGAAATTCCTGGTACAGTATCCAAGGTAACTTGCCTGACTCACCTGTTAACGATGCGTTCATTTATACTGAAGACACTAACCATCCGAATACATATTTTGTTGCAACAGATGTTGGCGTTTTTCTAACAAAGGATGATGGTGCTAACTGGGTTGAGTTACCCAATAATCTTCCTAACACCGTAATTCTGCATCTTGATTATTCTAAAACGAACAAAATGCTTAGAGCGGGTACACACGGACGAGGAGTTTATGAAGCTTATATAGATTTTTCAGTTCCTGTTGAACTCTCGTCGTTTACTGCTGAGACTAATGTAAACAAGGTACTATTAAGATGGTCAACCGCTTCTGAAGTAAATAATCACGGTTTTGAGATAGAAAGAAAATTGAAGAACCAGGAATGGGTAAATATTGCGTTTGTTGAAGGCAACGGTACAACTACGGAATTGAAAAATTATTCTTATACTGATGATTATTCAGTTTCACCATATGAAGGAACCGTACTTTACAGATTAAAGCAAGTTGATTTTGATGGAAGCTTTAAATATTCAACTCAGTTGGCAGTGGATTTAACTTTCATCCCTTCAGAATATTATATTTCCCAGAATTATCCTAATCCTTTCAATCCATCAACAACAATTAAATTTTCAATTCCTGAAGCAAGTCAAATTAAAATAAATATCTATAACTCGATCGGTGAAGCAATTGAAAAACTTGCTGATGGTTCATATGAACCGGGGAATTATGAATTAAAATGGAACGCTCAGAATTATCCTTCAGGAATTTATTTCTATACGTTTGAAGTAAACAATTCACATGGAACGCAGGTCCACAGAGAAATGAGAAAAATAGTATATCTTAAATAAAACAGCATAAGTCTCAAATTTAAGGGATGTCACAATTTGGCATCCCTTTTTTATTTGAAAATATAAAACCATCTTCTTTGGCGATAGTAATGTAGGATTGCTTTGGACAGTCATTCCGGTCAAGCGAAG
>JARRKF010000093.1:0-5104 GCA_037388405.1 Ignavibacteriaceae bacterium
AAACGGTAATCCGAATTTAAGCATTCGCTTAAAGAGCAATGTGTGAAATTTAAATTTGAAGCTCTTAACAATTGTTGGAAATACTAGAAGTAGCGATACAACTGAAGCAATTAAGTTACTTATGAGAATAGCTTCAATACCCCAATGAAGTACTAGTATTAAATAAAAATTCAAGAAAATGTTAACTGAAATATTAAGAATCTTGAATAATGAAAAAGTTTTCGCCTTGCGGGCAAGTCTCAACTTTAAAAAAGGAATCACGGCATTAGCATCAAAGAAAATAATAGCTACCGCCAGATAAATCAGATAGTCGTACTGAGATGGAATACCTAATGAAGCTCCGATTGAACCGGAGTTAGTTACAATAATTAAACTGATAATTAATGAAGCAGCAAAAATTGAAATATAGGGCGTTGAAAAATTATCTTTATCATCACCGAGATCTTTGAACGCAGCAAACTTCAGATAAGCTGAATCTAATCCATAAATAAAAAGTATGTTTAGAATTGCGACATAAGCATAAACCAGCTGAATTATTCCGTAATCAGAGGGAGCAAAAATATTTGTGTAAAAAGGAACAAGAATGAAATTTAAAAATCTGCCAACCATGGTACTAATACCATAGATAGCAGTGTCTTTTGTCAGTTCCTTTAGTTTATCAAACATTGTGCTTGAGCTTTTTTCTGTTAAGCTGCATTATCTTCGAAAAATTTTTTCATTGCTGAAATAAAAAACTCAGGTGCTCGAGTAATTTTCTTTGTTCCTTTTTTTATGAATGCGAGTTCAATGTAACCTTCTGCAATAACTAAATCTCTTTCTTTACTTCGGATAATATGATCGATATGAACATTGGCAAGAGGAAGTTTTTCAACTCTTGTTTCTATCTCTAACAACTCATCGTAGTAAGCAGGGTTTTTAAATTTTAAGAAAGCTTCGTGAACAGGCATCTGATAACCGTTAGCTTCTATTGTTTTGTAAGTCAATCCCTGTTCACGCATCATCTCGGTTCTGCCGACTTCGAAGTATTCAAAATATTTTCCATTATAAGCATAATGCATTTGATCAGTATCGGCGTAGCGAACTCTTAGTGTTGTTTTATGAATTAACATTAGAAATAATTTTTTACTGAATGATATCAAAAATAAAAAATCCCGCATTAAACGGGATTTAAATTTTATTAAAAATATTGCTTGATACTGATTGAAATAATTTTATTCAGTGTATGGACCCATAGAACCGAATTTATCAATTCTATTCTGAATGAGCTTCTCTGGTTTTAATTTTATTAATAGATCTAACTCCTCAATAATAGCTTGCTTAAGATTTTCTGCTGCTTTTTTATGATCTTTATGAGCACCGCCCAAAGGTTCAGGAATGATTTTATCAATTATCTTTTGTTCTAAAAGATCAGTTGCAGTCAACTTAAGAGCTTCAGCTGCCTGTTCTTTATAATCCCAACTTCGCCAAAGAATACTTGAACAGGACTCCGGACTAATAACCGAATACCAACAGTTTTCCAGCATTAAAATTTTGTCACCAATTCCTATTCCCAAAGCACCGCCGCTCGCACCTTCACCAATTATGCAAACAATAATTGGAACACGAAGCCTGCTCATTTCAAAAAGGTTTCTTGCGATTGCTTCTGCCTGTCCTCTCTCTTCAGCTTCAAGACCGGGATAAGCACCCGGCGTATCTAACATCGTGATAACCGGTTTGTTAAATTTTTCTGCAAGTTTCATTAATCGTAAAGCTTTTCTATAACCTTCAGGATTTGCCATCCCAAAATTTCTGTAAACATTTGATTTAGTATCTCGTCCTTTTTGATGTCCGATTATCATCACTTTAAAGTCATCAAGTTGTGCAAAGCCACCAACAATTGCTTTATCATCACGGTAATGTCTATCACCGTGAAGCTCTACAAAGTTTGTTGTCATTAAATTAATATAATCTAAAGTATAAGGACGGTCGGGATGACGAGCAAGCTGAACGCGCTGCCAGCGTGAAAGATCTTTGTAAAGTTCTTCTTTCAACTGAGCCACTTTATTCTCAATCCGTGATATTTCCTTTTCAATTCCTAACCTGTTTGAAGACTTTTTCATCTCCTCAAGTTTTTGCTCAAGTTCAAAAACAGGTTTTTCAAAATCTAAAATTGTCTTACCCATTTTATTTTAATTTACTCCACATTTTGTTCAGAGTTTTTCCTAATATTTCCAGATCGATCCAGATGTTCTGATTCTTCGCATAATAAAAATCCAGTTTATCTGAATCGGAATAAGTTCCATCTTCAATGTACCATAGACCTGTTAATCCCTCTTTCCCTAATTTAACGTTTTCAAAGGAGATTACTTTTTTCGGACCAACGAAGCTCTTCTTTCCTGCAAGAACAGATGGAACTGACAAAACAAATTTTCTAAAATCTGATTGATTCTTTGAGAGTTTCGTTGATAAATATATGAAAGGATAGAGGGAAAACAAAACCAACAAAGCAAGTCCGTAATCAAATAAAATTTTTACAATACGGACTGAAGGGCTTGTGATATTATAATTAACTTCAACCAAAGGAATATTATCCAGCATCGAAACTGAACTCTTTCCGACGATAAAATTCATATCCGAACCAACTATTTTAAAATCTACAGAATCATTTTTACTTGCTGAGACAATAGACATCATGTCAGCATAAGATAATTCTCCGGTTGAAAAGATTACTTCATTAATCTTCATTTCCGAAAATACATTCTTAATATTCTTGGTGCTTCCAACCACATCAAATCCTTCTATTTTTTTCCCCACATCGGAGTTTGTTTTACCAATTAAGCCAATAAAACTGTGCAGATGTGATTTCTGCTTCTTAATCTTTTCAGCAATGTTAATTGCTTCAAAGTTTGTCCCAACTATTATTGTCCTTCTGTTTAAGGCACCATCAAGAGCAATTCCGATTCTGAAAAAAAGTTTTAATGTAATTCTGTAAATCAAAGTGATGAAGAAAAAAAGCACGAAAGCAATAAGGACTACGGCTCTGCTAAATGCATATTGCTTAAAGAAAAATGTTGCTGAAGTGATTATCAAAAAGCTCACGATTATCGCACCGATATTACGTAATACTGAAATAACATCTTTCCTATAAACACCGGAAAGTGCTGCTACAACAAAATGAATAAAAGCCGGGACAGTATATATGACGAGATAAGCACTTACATCAAAGCCAACCCAATGCGTCATACTCTTATAAATTTTCTCAGCAATGAATAATGAAAAATCCAGGAAGACAAAATCTGCAATAGCTGTGAGTAAGGCTAATTTTCGTTTCCCTAAAAAAGCAAATAGTTTTCTAAATCCAATTGCTGATCTTAATATGATTTCAACAATCGGAAAGCTTGAAAGATGTTTCTTTACAAATTTGTGCATAGCATCATAAAACAACTTTGTTTCATCAAGGTTGCTTCGTTTTGTGCTTTCTCCTTTGTAATGAATTATCTGCGTATCGTGAACGTAGTAAACTTTGTATCCGGCTTTTTGAATGCGGTAACACAAATCAAGATCTTCACCATACATAAAGAATTGTTCATCAAATCCCCCTACTTTATCATGGACTTCTCTTTTTATCATCATAAATGAACCGGAGACTGCATCAACCTCATAGGTTTGATTTTCATCAAGGTAAGTGAGGTTATAGCGAGCAAAAATTTTGCTTTTCGGAAAGAGGTTGCTTAATCCCGTAACTTTTGTAAAGGAAGTCCACGGACCCGGAAAACTTCTTCTGCAAGCCAGTTGAAGTGTACCATCAGAGTTTAATATTTTGCAGCCTGCAAGTCCACATTCTTTATTGAGTTCAAAAAAAGAAATCATCTTATCAAACGTATCTTCACTAACAATACAATCGGGATTCAGGAAAAGGATATAGTTACCTTTGGCCAATTTCAGTCCTTGATTATTGGCTGCTCCATATCCAACATTACTCTTGTTTTCAATTAGTTTTACTGTGGGAAATTTTTCTTTAATTGCATCAACACTACCATCATCGGAGGCATTATCTACAACAATTATTTCAGTGGTGATGTTTGAAGATGCTTTTTTTATTGAATGGAGAAGATTAAGAAGAAATTCTTTTACGTTGTAATTAACTATGATAATTGAGAGATGCAATTTGTGCTTCCTACTTAAGCATTCCGAACATACTTTGAAATCTTAGTTTCCAAACCATAAAAACTGCTTCTCGTACTATCTTCTTTGACATCTTGGATGCGCCTTTGACACGATCAATAAAAATTATCGGTATTTCTGTTATTTTGAATCCTTTCTTCCAAGCTTTAAAGGTCATCTCAATTTGAAAAGCATATCCATTAGATTTGACACGGTTCAGGTCTATTGCTTCGAGAACTTTTCTTCTGAAGCATTTAAAACCACCGGTTGCATCATGCAAAGGCATTCCTGTAATCACCCTTGTATAAATATTTGCAAACCAACTTAGCAGCAATCTTCTCATTGGCCAGTTAATAACATTTACGCCATTTTTATACCTGCTACCAAGAACAACATCTGCTTTTTCTATTTCTTTTAAAAATCTGGGGATTTCATTCGGGTCGTGTGAGAAATCAGCATCCATTTCAAACACTACTTCATAATCCTGCTGAAGAGCAAATTTGAAGCCTGCAATATAAGCTGTACCAAGTCCTTGCTTCGAAGATCTTTTTAATAAATGAATCCGATTATTATTCTTTTGTTCCTTTTCAATATAAGAAGCTGTTCCATCTGGTGAATTGTCATCAACTATAAGTACCTCTATACCACCGTCTTTAGAAAGAACGACCGGCAGAAGCTTTGGTAAATTTTCAAGCTCGTTATATGTGGGAATAATTATTAGTATTTTCATTAAACAATTAAACGAATGTTAACTATTTTTTTCTTAGCCACGAATGCACAAATAAAAATTAACTATAGTGTCCTTTGCCAAAAAGAACTACCAGAACTGTTCGTGCAAGTATTTTAAAATCCATTCTCAGAGACATATTTTCAATATAAAATAGATCATAACGCAATTTAACTTTCACATCTTCAATGCTCTCATCGTACTTGTGTTTAACCTGTGCCCAACCGGTAATTC
>JARRKF010000094.1:0-5094 GCA_037388405.1 Ignavibacteriaceae bacterium
GAAGGAACTAATTCATATAATTACGGGCAATCTTTTACACAGTTAAATCAAATTACTATTCCTCAGGTTCACGATTTAGGTTATTCAGGTGCCGGTGTAACGATCTGTATGATGGACGCTGGTTTTGATATCTGGTCAACTCA
Source organism: Ignavibacteriaceae bacterium (assembly GCA_037388405.1). GTDB lineage: Bacteria > Bacteroidota > Ignavibacteria > Ignavibacteriales > Ignavibacteriaceae > IGN2. Next base: position 144 of record JARRKF010000094.1, read on the forward strand.
TCAGGTTTTTGATTCGATGAATGTGATAGCAACATGGGATTTTGTAAATGGTGATCCTGATGTAGAAAATGGAAGTGATATGGGGGATGGTTCACATGGTACAGCTACACTTTCACTCATCGGAGGTTTTTATCAAGGACAATTAATCGGACCTGCTTTTGGTGCTAATTTTATTCTTACGAAAACAGAAAATACTGAAAGCGAGACACCAATTGAAGAAGACAATTGGATAGCTGCAATGGAATGGGCAGATAGTATTGGTGTTGATGTAACTTCCACATCTCTCAGCTATCTTGATTATGATCCCCCATATCCGAGCTATACTTGGCAAGATATGGATGGGAACACTGCTCTAATTACAAATGGCGCCGACTATGCAGTTTACATTGGTATTTTTGTTGTAAACTCTGCAGGAAATAATGGATACGTTGCACCACCCCAAAATACTCTCGGAGCTCCTGCAGATGGTGATAGTGTAATGGCAGCTGGTTCAGTTAAAAGTGATGGTACTAGATCGAGTTTTAGCAGCGTGGGCCCTACATTTGATGGAAGAATAAAACCAGATCTAATGGCTATGGGTTCAAACGACTATCACGCTTGCAACTGGAGTAATAATTGTTATGGTAATGGAAGCGGAACTTCTTACAGTTGTCCATTGATTGCAGGATGCGCTGCATTGTTGTTGGAAGTGGAACCTAGTCTAACTCCAATGCAACTGGCAACTTTATTAAAGAGCACCGCTTCACAAAGTAACAATCCAGATAATCTTAATGGATGGGGAATAATCAATACTTATGCAGCAGTTCAATCATTACTTACCAATACGAGTAAGCAGAGCGAAGCACCTAATAATTTTTACATTCTACAGAATTATCCTAATCCCTTTAACCCTTCAACAAAAATCAGATTTTCTGTCCCTGAAAAATCTCAGGTAAAATTAGCTCTTTATGATGCTCTTGGACGAGAGATATCAGTGCTATACAATGATGAAATGAATCCAGGGATTAAAGAATTGGAATTAAATGGAAATAACCTGGCAAGTGGTATTTATTTGGTTAGAATGATTACCAATAACTATCAGAAAACCATTAAGATTTCACTTCTTAAATAAGCTTCTAAAGCCTGATTCAACTGCGAATAGTTGTTGGGTCAGGCTTAATTTCCCTTGATTTTCAAATCCGCAATACCTAAAATTCCCCGCTAAATTTTCAGTAATTTGTAGGAGAAGATGCGAAATGCAACTCAATAGTTTCTTTAAATCATCCATATATGTTCTCTCATTTTTACTTTTCTCATTCTTTAATACTTCAGCACAGGAAGTAGTAGCAGAATTTGGGAAATATGATATAACTCTTGACGAATTTGAGCACGCATATGCTAAAAACGTTGGTGGCTGGGAAAATGCAGCAAAGCAAGATATCTCGGACTATAAAAACTTTCTTGACCTATACGTTAAATTCAGAATGAAATTGCGTGATGCCCAGGTAAGGGCTTATGATAAGGATCCAGATTTAATGAAAGAGCTTAAAGATTACCAAAAGCAGGTTGGTGTTTCTTATATATTAGAAAAGAAACTAAACGAACCAGGTATTCAGCAGCTTTATGATAGAAGGAAAGAGGAATTCAGAGTCAGTCATATTATGATCAGACCTGATTCTTCAGGTGATGAAGCAGCTTTGGCAAAAGCTCAGGCAATTCTTGATAGCATTAAAAACGGTGCTTCGTTTGAAGAAATGGCCGCAAAATATTCAGACGATAAATTTTCCGGGCCGAACGGTGGAGATATTTACTATATCACAGCAGGTCTACTTCCTTATGAATTTGAAGATGCGATGTATACTCTTAATGCCGGCGAAGTTTATCCTGGTGTTGTAAAAACGAGATTTGGTTATCACCTGATTAAAGTAACCGAAAGACAACATCGGTATCCCAAGATTCAAGCTAGTCATATTCTTATTACTTACCATAATGCTGAAGGTAAATTAGATTCCGCTGCTGCAAAAGCTACAGCTGATTCTGTGATGGCACAATTAAAGGACGGTGCATCATGGGATGATATGGTAAAAAAATATTCGCAGGATACAGGAACAAAAGATAAAAACGGAGATCTCGGTTATTTCGAAAGAAGAATGATGGTAAAAGAGTTTGATGAAGCTGCTTTTAATATGAAGGTTGGTGATATAGTTGGTCCAATTCAAACAAACTTTGGATATCATATAATCAAGCTTACTGACCGATTGGATACTCAACCATTGGAATCAGAAGCTGAGAATCTTAAAAATATTTTTAACAAACAGAGATATCAGCACGAGCGAGAAGCGCTAATCGATTCATTGAAGAAAAAATATAATTTCACAATAAACGAAGCTGTTTTTAATAATTTTGTTGAAAATAGTGATTCATTAAGATTTGGAATGGTGCATCCGAAAATGGAAGAGCTCGCTGACGATGTATTATTTTCTTATGCTGATAATAAAGTTACAATTGCAGAATTTTTAGAGTTAGCAAACCATAACTCAAAAATAACCGGCAAACCGATGGATAAAAAAGACGATGTTACTAATGCAATAAATACACTTGCTGAAGATATGGTGCTCGAAGAAGAAGCCATGAATCTTGATAAAACTGATCCTGAATTTGCACAGCTAATGGCTGACTATCGTGATGGTATTTATATTTTTAAGATACAGGAAGACGAAGTCTGGAATAAAGTTAAAATTGATAGTGCCGATATTTACAATTATTGGGAAGCAAATAAAGAAAAATATTCCTGGCCGGATAGGATTAGTTTTAGCGAAATTTTCTCTACAAAAGATTCCTTGATAAATAAATATTATGATATGCTAACAAATGGAGCAGAATTCGATTCGATAGCTGCACTTTACACTGAAAGAACAGCAAAGAAAAAAGATCGTGGACATTATGAACTGCAGGACGTGAACTTCAATGATTTTTATAAAGAAGCAAATAAAATTTCTGATGTTGGTACTTACACAAAACCTGAAGTTTTTGCGGGTGGATATGCGATATTTAAACTTGAAGACAGGCAGCCTGCAAGACTGAAAACTTTTGATGAAGCCAAAGCGGAAGTCTCTGGTGAATACCAGGAAATGTTAAGTAAAAAACTGGAAAATGATTACGTTACGAGTCTTGAGAATAGATATAAGCCGGAAATTTATTATGATAAATTACAAGATGCTTTTAAAGAGGCTAACGATAATTGAGGGAATAATATTCCCTCTCTTTATTCTTTATGCCTGTAATGAACCGCAGAAGCCAGTAAATTATGTTGCAAGGGTAAACGGTTCATATCTTTCTGAAAATGATCTTTCAGAATTGATTGATTCACAATTGGTTTCGGGAAGAAGCAAAGCCTCCATAATAAAAAACTGGGTAAGGCAGGAAGTTCTTTATCAGGAAGCTGTTAAGCAAGGATTAATAGACTCTAAAGATTTCAAAAACAGTATTGAGAATGCAAAAAGAGAACTAGCGGCAGCACTGTTGCTGGAAAAATTTAGTAAAACTTCCGGACCTCTTTTTGATGATTCAAACCTGGAAAGCTACTACATAGAAAATAAAACCAGCTTCAAACTGCCATCAAATAGTTATTATTTTAATCGCGCTAACTTCTCTGATAAGGAAGCAGCTGTTCAGTTTCGGACGGAAGTTATATCGAATGGCTGGCAGCAAGCCTCACAAATTTTTAAACAGGACAGTTCACTCTTAAATCTATCAAGTAATATTCTTTTACCAGAACAGGATATTTATCCGGTTAAACTTGTGCGTATACTTGAAGGTCTTTACCCACTGGAAATTAGCATTGTCATTACCGATGAGAGGGGTTATTATACAGTTGTGCAATTGCTGGATAAATATGATGCAGAGTCAATCCCTCCTTTTGTATCGATTAAAAACGAAGTGAAGAAAAGATATATCGCTGCACTCACTGATTTAGCAATTGAAGATTACATAAGTGATTTATATTCTAAAACCGAAATTGAAATTAAAAATTGAGATAAGATGAAATTTAAAATTTTTGCATTTTTTATTTTTATCCCGGCACTCTTTTTTGCCCAGGAAAAAGTAATTGACAAAATTGTTGCTGTTGTTGATAACGAAATCATTTTGCAAAGTGAATTGGATTTTCAGGTAGCACTTTATGCATCACAGAGAAAGCTTGATCCGAATTCTGCTGAATTACGCAGACAGATTCTCAATTCGATGATTGATGAGAAGCTTGTATATGCACAGGCTGAACTTGATTCAATAGTAATAACCGATGATGAGGTTTCGCAGAGAATCGATTACCAGATAAATGTTTTACAGCAGCAGTACGGTTCTATCGCAAACATTGAAAAAATGTACGGGATGCCGATTGAAAAAATAAAAAGAGAGCTGCGTGAGGATGTTCGAAAAAATCTGATGGTTCAGAAACTGCGGGAAAAGAATTTTGCTCCTGTCGAAGCTTCACGACGTGAAGTAGAAGAATTTTACGAAACCTATAAAGATAGTCTTGGAATGATTCCTGAAAAGCTTCATATCTTTCACATCTTCAGAAATCCAAAAACATCAGATAGAATGAAGAAGCAATTAAAAGATTTTGCACAAGCTGTACTGGATTCAATTAAGCAAGGTGCAAGCTTTGAAGAGATGGCAAAAAAATATTCTGAAGATCCCGGCAGCAAATCTGTTAGGAATGTAATTGTTTCAAGATCAGCATTTTCATCAGTTTTAAATTTAAAGAGGATATGCCTTGTATGAATTGATTCTCCCCTTCTTTCTAACAATTCAATTATATGGTATCCGATAGGAGTTTCAACCACATCTGAAATTTCTCCGTCTTCCAAAGCAAAAGCAGCTGCTTCAAATTCAGGATAGAAAACGCCTCGCTTTACAAATCCGAGATCACCTCCAAAAGCTTTGCTGCCGGGATCTTCAGAATATTTTTTTG
>JARRKF010000095.1:0-5510 GCA_037388405.1 Ignavibacteriaceae bacterium
AACAATGACAGAATCTTTTTTTCATTCACAGAATTAGGATAAAAATCCCCCATCCATCTTACACATCTGTTTGCATCAAGCGGGACACCAATCGCAGGGACGTCATACTTTGCACATAATCTTAATCCATTTACTAGTTCCGGAATACAGGCAATACCAAATGCACCAATATTCTCCCCGCTAGCTTTGGCAAGCTTAAAATTTTTCTTCAAGTCTGCTTCTCTCCAGATATACGCTTTAATATTTCGCTTCTTCATTAATTTGCTAACGGCATTTATTGAACAATTTTTAGAACAACTTTTACAAACGTAATCTGTACCATCCGAAGCAGATAAGCATTCTTTATCAAGGTCATGCAAGCAGTGAGGTAAAAATGCATACTTCGGTTCAGATGAATTGAACTTATCTTTATTCAAACGATTGACTAGTTCGATTTCAATCATGTAAAGCAAATATTGTTCTCTCGATGTAGTTAACGTTGAATCACATTTTTCAGATAAAGTAAGATTTTTGAGATGAGAATCAAGATCAGTAAAATATTTTGAAAATGAACCTTCCACCAAATGAAGGACATCGCCAATCAGAGTTTTAACATGATTTTGCTTCATCTCTTTTCTTAAGCTTCTCTTTTTATACGAGATTTTTCTTAATAAACTCAACAGTGCATTTTCATTTTTAAAATTTTGTAAAATTAGATTTGTTGTATAATTCAGGTTATCATAGAAAACATCAGATGTATCTCTTTCACCATAAAGAGAGTATGTTTTTCCGATGATTTTGTCTACTTGCATATTCATTTTGTATTCTGAGCTGAACAATAGGTCAACTGGGATAAATAAAAATTTTCACTGTTAAAATAAAATTAGTCTATTCTGAGTACAAATTAACAATCAAAATTATTAAGTGCCTTAGGACAGTTTAAGTCAATACTAATAAAAAATGCCCGGCTTTATTTTAAGCCAGGCATCGATTAATTGGAAAAATTGCTAAGTGTAATTATTAGAAATTAAAAATTTACACCTACAGCAAACCTGAATGAACGACCCAAAATAGGGCGACCGTTTTTAGCAGTTGGATCTCTCGGATCACCTTCAGTTAATCCATGTGAGTCAGTTACATTATCAGCACTCGCTTCGAATGTAATACCTCCAGAAGTGGATACTCTTGCACCTAATGCTAAAGTTGTAAATGCATCAAGCTGGTATGCATTATCTCTGTCGTCCCAGCGTTTTCCAACATATCTGAAAGCACCATAAACCGAACCTGACAAATCGTTGCTTATCGGGAAATCGTAACTTGGGGCTATCCTGAACTGAACATCTGGTTGACGCCATATTTTATTACCAACTGTTTCAGGAGCTTGATCTGAGGATGTTATTTCTCCGCTTTGAAAAGTTCCAATTAGATTTACTCTAAATCCACCCACGTAAAGACCAGCATCTATTTCTGTTCCAAAGGTCCTGGTTTTTAGTAGTGCAGAAACTCTTTGCGCACCAACATCACCATCGTATACTTCTACAGCATTAACAAAGCCAGTAATAAATAAGCTATAAAGTTCCTGATCGAGTTTTATTCCTACTTCTCCCTGATTAAATAAATTCGGCTTTACAGTTCCGTCAACACTAAGAACATTACCATTAGCATCCCTTATCTGCGTTCCGCTCTTCAAGTTATAAAGATCACCATCTCTAACCTGGTCAAAATTAGGAAATAAATTTCCTTTTGATCCACGTACGTAAACACCCAAGTAATTAGTTATTGCATAGTTCAGAGCAGCAGTTGCAGCCCAGTCATTTCCATCGAGGGTTGCTCTTTTATCTATAGTTCCATCCGGCCATGCACCTGCATCAAGAGTAAAATTAAGATTAAAGAATTCATAGCGAGCACCAAGGTCCAATCTCCATTGATCAGTTATCTGCCATGAATCGCCAGCATAAATTGCATAAGTTCTGGCATCTCCGGATTCATTCAAACCATAATTAAAACTTCCGCCAACGCTGTCAGGTGAAACATCTTTAATTATATCGCCATTTGCAACGTTGTGAACGACGACATTATTTCCAAGAGTCCAGAAATCCTGAGAAGTCCAGAAAGATTGATAAGCACCAAGAGTAATCTTATGATTGCTGATATCGTTTGTTAAACTTATATCATTTATTAGGGACTCAAGTTGTTTCTCAACAACCCAAAATCCATAGCTCTGCACATAACCAGATGTAAGAGTTTCTCCACCAACAGTCATAATAGAACTAGTGCCTAATTTTGTTAACAAATCAGACACCATCATTGGACCGCCTTGAGGTACAAACCCATAAGTATTTGCATCACCTTTTGTATAAGAAAGATTGTCACGAACTGTCCAGCCACTACCTAAACCGTAATCAAAGTTTAATCCACCGATAAGACCTTTCCAACCCCGACCATCTGAAAAATCGTAGTGTGCACTATCTCCCTGTTCGTTTATTCTTAACATTCTAAAACGAGTTGCATTTCCCAGTGGGGAAAAAGTTCCTTCGTTGTTACCAGTTCCCAAAGCCATCGGCAAAATCCACTGACCGTGATCATTAGTAAAACGAGCAAATCCATTTATCACACCGTTTTCAAAAACCTTTGTGAGCTGTGCAGTAAATTGGGCACCTTCTTCAGAGTTGAATTGTGTGTTTCTAATTCCGGGTGATGTTCGGTAATAACCTCCAAACATATAATAAAATTTATCAGATACCGGTCCACTGAGAACAGCATCCACTCTCTGCTGACTATAATCAGTTGTGGTATACTTTACTGTTCCTAGGGTTTGACTAGTACCTTTTTTAAGATTAAAGTTTGTAGTTAATCCTGATTCACCATTTGAAAATACGGAGCTCGGTCCACCTCTCACCGCTTCAGTATTTGCTACTGTCTCATCAATACGGAAAATGCTGCTCTGTTCAAAGAATGAAAGAGTTTGTGTGCCATATATAGGAGATCCGTTAATGGCCATTGTAACAAAAGGCGCATCACCTGATGACGGCAAGCCCCTTACAAAAATATTTGCACCCGCTACACCGCCAGAACTTTCTGACCAGACACCTGGAACTAAATCTAATGCTGCTGCTGTGCTTGGGGGGCCCAGTTGTTCCATTTGGCGCGGGCTAATTGTAGTAATAGAGAAGCTGGCTTCCTTCTTTTGTATTCCGGAACCACCTGCCGTTCCTGTTATTACAACACTTTGCAAATTGAGTATGTCCGATGAAAGCGTAAAATCCTGAGTAATTTTTGCTCCGTCTGTTACCGTAATCGAAACCGTTACAGATTTATAACCAACCGAGCTAGCTTTTAATTGGTAATTGCCTGCAGGTATGTCTTTAATTATATAATTACCTTTCGAATCTGCAGCGGCTCCCATTGTTGTTCCTACTATCAGAACATTTGCATATGCAATGGCATTATTCTGTTCATCGCTTATTTTACCTTTTACCGTGCCCTGCGCAAAAATACTTGCGCAAAACCCAAGCAGAAGGGCGGCAACAAGTATAATGTTCTGCAAATAAATTGAAGCAGATCTGTTCATATTTCCTCCTTTGAGTTGTTATAGATGAAGTTACTTTTAAGATAAGATTTTTTATGAGAAAAACTTTTAACGTGTGATTTTTAAAGTGGTAGGAATTCATAATCACACTTATTTGGTAAACAAAATTTCTTCTTCCCCCTTATAAAGAATTAATAAAAACTTGTGTTGTTTAGCAATTAGCAAAGGCTCTACTCAAATTGTTTAAAGTGTATCGAACTTATACTTGATATTAGTGTAATTAATTACAAAAAATAAATTAATTAATCAAATAACTGCTTTTTTCACTCAAAAGTGACTAACTTAATTTCTGCTCACCATTTTAATTTGTCTTGAGTGTTAAATATTTCATTACTGAATAAAATTTAATATCTTCTTTTTATATTCATCTGTATTTATCATTTGTGAGGTTTCAATGCAGAAATTTAAAGTAAAGCTTTCCCTCTATATTAATTATTTTGTAATTGGATTGATGCTTAACAGCGTTGGAATTGTAATACTTCAGGTGATAATACATTACAATGTAAGTGAAAGCGGCGCCAGTGTCCTCGAAGCGTTTAAAGATTTGTCTATTGCAATCTTTTCATTCCTTCTGGCTTCATTTATTCCAAAGTTTGGTTACAAGCGATCTATGTTAACTGCTTTGCTCGTAGTTACTGCTGCATCGCTTGGTATGAGATTTTTTGACAGCTTCCTGATGTCAAAAATATTATTCGCTGCTACAGGATTCAGCTTTGGATTAATTAAAGTTTCTGCCTACTCAACAGTGGGATTAGTAACCGAAAATGCAGATGAACATGCAAGTGTAATGAGTGTACTCGAGGGAATTTTCCAGATTGGTGTTCTTTCCGGTTACTGGATTTTTGGATTCTTCATCGGTGATAGCGGTCCTGGTTCAGAAAACTGGTTAAATACTTACTGGGTGCTTGCCGGACTCTGCATATTTGCATTTTTTAATCTGCTAACAGTAAAGCTAGATGAGAGTGAAGTAAGAAAAGCTGAGGAGAAATTTTCTCTGGCTCATGAGTTCATAGAGATGATTGCTCTTATCAGATTTAAACTTGTGCTTGTTTTTATCTTCAGTGCATTCTTATACGTACTTATTGAACAAAGTATTCAAACATGGCTGCCGACATTCAATAAAACTATTCTTCAGTTACCAAATTCTATCAGCGTACAGATAGTGAGCATATTTGCTGGTGCAATTGCATTTGGTAGAATTGCCAGTGGATATTTTATTAAGAAATTCTCATGGATGAAAGTACTTACTACCGTTATTCTCTGTGCAATGCTACTCGTTATTCTGGTTCTTCCAATCACAAGCGGAATTGAGGTTGGATCAATAACTAATTGGTTCGAAGTTCCTCTTGCTGGATTTTTACTTCCGATGATCGGACTTTTCCTTGGTCCTATCTATCCGGCACTTAATTCATCAATCCTCAGCATTCTTCCAAAACACAGACAGAGCGCAATGAGCGGATTAATCGTTATTTTTTCAGCACTCGGAGGAACCACAGGATCACTCAGTTGAAAAAATGGCTTTGCCTGAAAACCGAACAATGAGAGAACATATAAAACTTATTTGGCAAGCTTTAAAAAGGGATGCTCTTTCTGATTTAAAAAAGAACAGTACGCTTATTCCTATACCAGAACCTTACATTATTCCTGGAGGAAGGTTTAGAGAAATTTATTATTGGGATAGTTACTTTACTATGCATGGTCTACTTGCCGATGGTGAAATTGAGATTGTTGAAAATATGGTCGCCAATTTTGCGTACTTAATTAATGAATTTGGTTTCATTCCCAATGGTAACAGAGTTTATTATTTAACCAGATCGCAGCCGCCGTTCTTTGCACCAATCATCGAGCTTATTTGTAAATATAAAAATGACTACAACTGGGGATTAAAATATTTACCTCAGATCGAAAAGGAATATCAGTTTTGGTGTGGTGATAAATCAAA
>JARRKF010000096.1:0-5065 GCA_037388405.1 Ignavibacteriaceae bacterium
CTGGAAGCCAGCAAAGAATTATTTGAGTAAATATAGTTCAACAATATTGCTTGATTCTAAGATTACTTCGTTCAAGAAAGATGGCGATCACTTTGTAATAAATGATGAATGGTTTGATTATGCAATCATTGCTTCTGATGTAAAAGGAACAAAGCGTATCATAAACAATTCTGATTATTTTAAAACTGAGTATCCCGACTTCTACAATCAAATGACAAACTTGAAACAATCACAACGATATTCTGTTTTAAGAGTCTGGATTGATAAAGATATCAGACAGGGCGTACCATTCTTCATTTTCACGGATGCACTGAGAATACTCGACTCAGTTACAATCTATCACAGAATGGAAAAGACTAGCGAAAAATGGGTAAATCAAAACGGAGGCGGAATTTTTGAACTTCACTCGTATGCTGTGCCGGATGATTTTCCAAAAGAGGAAATCAGAAATCAATTCCTCAAAGAGTTTGAAGAATACTTTCCTGAAATAAAAGGCTACAAAGTAAAATATGAATACTTACAGGTGAAAGATGACTTCACAGCATTTCATACAAATCTTTATAAGACTCGTCCAACTGTAAAGACCGAAGTTGAAAATTTATTTCTTGCCGGTGATTGGGTAAAGCTTGAAAGTCCTGCAATGCTGATGGAAGCAGCAACGACATCTGCAATTGTGGCGGCAAATTCAATTTTCAAAAAAGAAGGATTAAAAGAAGAGACTGTGCTTTCGGTACCTTTAAAAGGTATATTGACAGGGTGATTTGCTCGATTTTCTAAAGTTTTGTATCAACCCAAAGTTATTTTTAAGCGCTAATTTTATTTCCCCACTCTTGTCTAATATGATTTGTCTGCTGGATTGGTATTTTTGTTCTGAGTATTTTAAATTCGTTAGCCTATTAATTTATTCTATCAAGGATCAGAATACTAGAATTCCATCAAAAAAGGACATCTAAGATGAAAGCCATATTTACACTTATAGTTATTTTCCTCTGTAGCGTTTCCTTTTCACAAAACAAGAACATCGAGTGGTCAGATCTTCTAAAAAGAAACGTACAGAAGGAATCGAAGAAACTAATTGAACAGAATCTTGAATTAACGAATCAGCAGGCTAAGGTTTTCTGGCCAATTTATGAGGAATACGATGCGGCATTATTGGAAGTTACAAATGAGCGTCTAAAAAATATCTCTGATTACATGCTTAATTATAAAGATTTAGACGATGCAAAGGCAGAAAGTTTACTTAGAAAAGCGCTTGAACTTGATCAGAAGAAGATAAATATTCAGACAGAGTACTATAATAAGTTAATTGCTGTTCTACCACCTACGCTTGTTGGCAAATTCTTCCAATTAGACCAATACATTGAACTGCTTATTCAGTTACAGAGATCAGAGAATATTCCACTTATTCAGTTACAAAATTAAATCTAAAACAATCTTCCAGATAAGTTGTTAGATTTATTTGGGTCGATGCATCAGAATACTGCTTCATTAAAGTAAGTCTTTTCCAAAAGCTTTTACTGTGAATACAGGACAATGAGCCATTCGAACAACTTTCTCAGTAACACTCCCTAGCAGCATATGCTCTAATCCGGTTAAACCGTGTGTTGCAATCACAATTAAATCAGTTGAATTTTCTTTTGCAAACTTTATAATATCATTTGCAGCACGACCGCCCTGAATAAATATTTTCGATTTCACTCTATCAGAGACAAAATTACTTAACATTTTTTCAGCTCGTTTCCTGCTTTCGTCTTTAATATCAGGGACTAAATCAAAAATTGAAGATTTCCCGGTAACAGAAAATGCCGGATGCATTGTCTCTTCAATTATATGAAGAACCTGCAATTGAGCATTATATGATTGAGCTATTTCGGATGCATAAGCCAGAGCTTTTTCTGAATAATTTGAGAAATCTATTGGAACGAGAATATTATTAACATGCATTACCGGTTTTGGATCTTTCAGCTCACGAATTGTAAATAGAGGACAAGGAGCCAACCTTACAACTTCTTCAGCTGCACTGCCAAGAAGCAAATGACCCAAACCTCTTCTACCATGAGTGCCCATTATAATCAAATCAATTTTATTTTCTGATGCATATTCAAGAATCGCTGGTGCAGCAGAGAGACCTCTTTTTATCTCAGTTGTTATTTTTATGTCATTAGAACTATGCGAATCAAGAATTTTATTAAGCTGTTTCTCCGCAACATCTTCTAGCTTCTTAACCATTTCCTTTGTCTCAGCAATCTCATTGCTCACAATACTCGGCTGATCTTCAAAAATTGTTATTACATGCAAAACGTAAATCTCTGCTTCATATTTTTCTGCCAGAAAAACTGCATGAGCGAGTGCTTGTTCAGAACATTTTGAAAAATCTGTGGGGAATAAAATTTTTTGTAGTTGAAGCATGTTACATATCCTTATTTAATCCTTAACTAAGTTTAATAAGAACAGCTAAAAAAAGCCAACCGTAACATTAAAAACTTCAAGAGTTTTTGTCTGAATCAATTCGTTCTTCAAGTTCTTTCATCGTATCAATATATCTTTCAAAATAAACTTTTGCCAGGTACGACATAATCGCAAACTCACTTCTGTTTTCTCTAATAATCTGTAGGAATCTCTCAGCGTGAATGACCATAATTTTTGACGGTTTCTTAACTCTGGCACGTGTCATATACTTATTTAATCCAAACAGCAGATTTGTCCCAAACAGCTGACCGTGATTTTTTATGCTCTCTACCTCAATAGAGAAATTGTCAAAACTCAAATCCTTTTTGCTTGGAACCCTTAACGAGACCTCTCCTTCCAGCAAAATATATAAATCCCTGGCTGTCTCCTGATGATTATAAATGATTTGATTTTCCTCAAAATCTTTAACCTCTGCAGATTTAGTAATCTCTTCGATTTGCTTTGATGTTAGTAACGAGAATATTTCCTTATCTTCTATTTTGACTTTTTCCATAGTTAACCTTCGACGTTTTTGTTATTATATTTTAATACCAACCGGTACCACATCTAGGGTAACCGATTCTCCGTTTAAACCTGATATGAAAAGTACTTTATTATAATTTATTAATCCATCAATTAAATAATTCTTACTATTGTTTTTTCTTCATTTAGAATGTACTCAAAAGACTAGATAATTTGGAGAAGTAGTACTACTTGTTCTGTGGCTCACCTTATCCTTGTAAATAAACAAGACTAGTGTTGCTAGGGCAGATAGCTATAATATAAAATATTTCAGTTGGCATCTCCCTGGTTTCCATGAAATATAAGATAGTGTAATAAATGCCCCGTGCGTTGCATTTGGTATTTATTTTCAGTTGTATCCAGTTTAACGAGGACTGAATAGTATTATTAATACATATTAGCATACAACTCAAAAACCAATCATAACATTAAAGGCTTTTCAAGTCACTAATAGGATCAATGCATTCCTCAAGTTCATTCATAATATTAATATATCTTTGAAAATATACTTTTGCTAAGTAAGACATAATTGCAAACTCACTCCTGTTTTCTTTAATAATCTGCAGGAATCTTTCAGCATGAATAATCATAATTTTTGATGGCTTTATAACCTTTGCACGTGTCGTATACTTTTTTAATCCAAACAGCAGGTTTGTACCAAACAATTCGCCATGATGTGTTATTCTTTCTATCTCAAGAGAGAAGTTATCTAAACTTAAATCCCTTTTTCTTGGGATGCTTAATGAAACCTCTCCCTCCAGTAAAATATATAAATCCCTGGCTGTCTCTTGCGGGATATAGATAATTTGATCTTCTTCAAAATCCTGAATAACGGCAATCTCACTAATCTCTGAAATCTGCTTTGATGTTAGTAACGAAAATATTTCCTTTTCTTCAACATTGACTTTTTCCATGGTTCGCCTCCGATGTTTTTTATATAGTTAAATTACAACTTCCTTTTTGATAAAGTTAAGAGCCTATATATTGTAGCTTTTAATTAACTACGATTATGTTGATTCCATAGATTCTTTTTTTCGCAATAATTGTTCTTTCGTTTCTTTGTAATCCGGATTTATTTCAATGCAGTCAACAGGACAGACACTTATACACTGCGGCTCATCATGATATCCAACACACTCAGTACACAGATTAGGATCTATAGTGTATATAGGATCACCTTTTGCAATTGCCTCGTTTGGACATTCGGGTTCACAAGCTCCACAATTAATGCAATCTTCATTTATCATTAGTGCCATTTTTAACTCCTTTAAAAAGTTGATCTCTTCAAACGATTGAATCACCTAGAAAAAAGATTATTTTTCTGCTACTTTTATTCAATGAGCTTGTACTCAAACAACCGGATAATTTTCAGAAGTAAGATTACTTGTCCGATGGCACATCTCACTCATTACAAAATCCGACCTTGCTCCTTCAATATCACCTATTCTTACTTTTAATGTTGCTCTCGTAAAGTATGAGTTTGCATCTTTTGGATTTAAACGAATCAATTCATTAAATTCATTGATAGCTTTTTGATAATCGCCGTTGTCTGCCTTTTCAACTGCTGAGATACAGCTTAACTCATTCTTATTTTTTCGAGACTCATTTTGCTGCATCACACTAAAGATCGAATCAACTCTTTCCATAATACTTCTCTCCTTTACTTTATTTTTGACGAATACTTCCTTTATAGAATATGATTTCTGAGTATAGGGAAGAGATCCTTCTTCAATTAATTTACAACCACAGTTTGGACAATACTTTATACCTTTTTCTTTTGGTCTTCTCAAACTACAACGGGGACAAAATAAGAATCCTGTAGTTGATTTAATATTATTTCCGTTGCCTTTCGGATATTCCATTCCTTTGTCTTCTCCTCTGACGATTATATCTTCTTCCCCCATCTTCTCTGTGAATATTTGAACTTCCACATTCAGGACATTCGGATGGCCTGGGAATACCAAATTCAACCTCCCAAACATGACCACATTCAAAACATTTAAAGGTTCTTTTATCCATTTCTACTCCTTGTTATATCAAATTAGTAATTATCTACTGTAACCGATTCAGTAAGTTTGCCTTCTAAAAACTGTTT
>JARRKF010000097.1:0-5055 GCA_037388405.1 Ignavibacteriaceae bacterium
CATTAGAATTGTCAAGTACTTCTATAATATCATCAATTAAAATTGAAGGAAGAGATTGCTCGTTATGTGATACAATTGAGTTGTTAGAATATCTTGCATCAATTCTTGGCTTAAAAATTTTTACGGTTTGTTTTGCAATTTGTGCTCTTCTTAAACGTCGGATAAGCTCTTCAGTCTTGCCGCTAAACATGCAACCAGTAATTACTTCTATCCAGCCGGTATCTGTTGGGAGTTGATGAGGAGGAATGTCTGTCATTAATTAAAAATTAAAAATGGAAAATTAAAAATGAATTTTTTATTCAAGGTCTTTATCTCCGAAAGCGAAAGGAAGTAGCTCCGAAGTTTTTTTAACTATATATGAACCGTTTGCATTAACCAGTATTATATCAATTTCTCCACAGAGGTCACTTATTACTTGTCTGCAAGCTCCGCAGGGAGAAATATAATCTTCGGTATCGCCGGCGACTGAAATTGCCTTAAATTCTCTTTCTCCTTCTGAGATAGCTTTAAAGATTGCATTTCTTTCAGCGCAAATTGTTAAGCTGTAAGAGCTGGACTCTATGTTACATCCTGTGAAGACTTTATTGCCAGAGGTGAGAACAGCCGCACCAACAAAAAAATTAGAATATGTCGGTAAGGCATTATGTTTTGCTTTTACCGCTGCTTCTGCTAAACTTTTATAATCCATTATTGAATCAAATTTTAAAGGTTAAAATAATTTTTTAGTTCCCGAATAGCAAAACGGAATTATTTCTTTTTAAGTATGATATAAAAAGTTGGAGTGAAAATATTATTCATCAATCCTGTTTTATCATTGGAAATATTTAATAGCACAGTTCGCATCATTGGAAGATTTGCTACTTTTATTAAACCTTTGTGAAAATCACTCCAAATTAATCCTTTGCCTCCATTCAATAAATACTTAACTGAGAAATTAGTTTGGAATTCGATATTGAAATTTTTATTAGTCAGACGCATCAATTTTTTTAGTGATAAAAGTTCTGCGATATCATCTCTTTTAGAATCAGCTTTTCTAAAGATTTGCAGAAAGTATTTTTTTATTTGATCACGTTTGAACAATGAAAGAAAAGGCAAACCCCAATGAGGATCAGAAATTATATTAATTAATGATAACTTGTTTGGTGTGCTTAAATAAATAATTCCATTCTCTTTTAGAAATTTAGATAAGTATTCAAAAAAGTTTTCGCTGATTGGAATATGTTCAATTACATCCTGCAAAATAATTACATCGAGAGAATTTGATTTCAACGGCAGGTTTAATCCGTTTGATAAAATTGGTTGAAGCGAATCCGATTTTGATATCATTTTTACTCGTTCAGGTTTAATATCAATGCTCACCACAGTATTATCTTTGGAGAGTAATTCAGAAGTGCTGCCTTCACCTGAACCAAAGTCAAGTATCTTCAATCCTTTAAGCTCAATTTTAGTTGAGAGAATTCTCTCAACAAATTTCGCTCGGTCTTCTGAAATATCTCTAGCTTTCTGCCATCGCTCAAAATTTGGATGAGCCGGATTGTATTCCCTTTGCAAATCTTCTTTTACTTCCATTTTATTTTTCCAAAACGGGCATTGAGAAAATGAATGATCAGAAATATTTCGTAAAGAATCTGTAAAGAAAAAATTTCTACAATAGAAAATTTATATCCAAATTCTTTTTGTGTCGATTTCGTTACAATGAAATCAGCTAAGAGTTTTGCCGGAAATAAAATACCAATCAAAGGTTCGACAAACATTAACAAAGGTGAGAGTAATAATATTAAGTTTGTTAAATGCCAGCAGCTTAGAATGAATTGATGCTTTTTCAGGTAAAAGAAAGAAGTTTGTGTGTGTCTTGCTCTTTGCTGAAAATATTCTTTAAAGGTGTTTTTTGTTTCAGAATAAACAAATGAACCTTCTTCAGTAACAACACCAATTTTCATTTTTCTTTTGACTGCTTCTCTTAAAAGTAAGTCATCATCACCGCTCAAAGTATCTTTAGTATTTGAATAACCTTCGATTTCTTTAAAAGCTCTTTTTGTAAATCCGAAATTTCTTGCTGCAGCAGTGTAAGGCAATCCAATTGAAGCCATCGAAAATGCAACGAGAGAGTTTCTGAAATTTTCGAAGCAAGAAATTTTGCTGACGAGATTCTTTCTCTTATAAAATGGAGCTATTCCAAAAAGCATATCATAACCAAGTAAAAACTTTTCTGAGTATGCTTTTAACCAGTTGCTCTGAGGTCGGCAATCAGCATCAGTTATTAGTATGAAAGGAAATTTGGCTTGGTTAATACCGAAAGTTAATGCGTTCCTTTTACCGCTTTGTCCTGTTAAGCTAAGTTGAGTGACTGAAATATTCTCTGTCCCCGAGGATTTTTTCTTTAATTCTTCAAATGTATCATCGGTTGAATTATCATCCACTAAGATAACTTCATAATCTTCTACTGGATACATCAAATTATTAATGGCATCAATAATTGTATTCACATTTTCCCGCTCATTGCGCGCAGAAATAATTACTGAAATATTTAGATTGTCAGAAATATTAACAGGCCTGTTTGTTCTGTTACTTATCGATATGAGACAAAAACTAAATAGAATGAATAGTATAAATATTGATGCAAATATTAATGTTAGTATGCTCAATTGTTTTTCCGTTGCAGATTATAAAAATCAGCTTTTAAACCGAACTAAAAATTTTGTTTCTAAGATTAGCATTTAAATATACTTTTTATTTATTTTTACCCCCAATCAGTTTGTAATTAAAAGTTGAAAAATTTTTTAAACCAGAAATTGTTGCATAAGGGACTTTTATTTTTACAGCGTTATCAACCTATATTACACTTCTTTTATAATAACTTTAAGATTTGTTGAAAACAAAATTAATTGAAACAATAATTCATTCATTATTAACAAAACAAGGAGAACTAATGAAGAATCTCTCAACATTGTTCCTCGCACTTTTCTTCTTGCTGGTTACAAGCAACTTATTAGCGCAGAAAAGTGAGATAGACGAACGGGCTTGGTCTGTAGTTCAAACTGTACCTACACCAGTTGTAAAGCAGGATATTCCACAGTGGACTCCAGCAATCCAGTTAACAAGGTATTTTAATCTTGGTAATGGCGATGAAGCTACAGTTGGGCCAAATTACAGAGTAAAACCCGGTAATACAACTCAATCGGAGTTAAGCATTGATGTGCATCCAACTAACTCAAGCATTGTTTTCGGCTCTTCCAATGCAACAAACTGGCCTGTATCTACTTTATATGGAACAGGTGTTTACTGGTCTCTAGATGGTGGAACCAACTGGACTGGATTTGATAACCCTCCATTTGGTGGTAATTCAGGTGATCCTGCCTCAGCTATCGGTGTAGATGGTAGATGGTATGAAAACTATATAAATAATTCTTATGGGCTAAGTGTTTCGGTATCAACCAACAATGGCACAAACTGGTCAACTTACTCAGTTACTCCAAATCCGGGAAGCGTTGCAGATAAAAACCATTTTATGGTTGATAAGACAGCAAGCAGTCCTTATGTAAATAGAACTTATTGTGTATGGACAGAATTTGGTGGTTCATTAGATGGTGAAGTAGCACTAAGATATTCCACAAATTATGGCTCGACCTGGTCTGCTAAAATAAATGTGTCAGGAACTCTAACTCCTCTTTCAAGTGCATTTGCACAAGGTGCTAACGTTCAAACAGGTCCTAACGGTGAAGTCTATGTTACTTACGTTATATACGATGCTAACTGGACTGATGGGGAAGACGCTATAGGATTTTCCAAATCAACCGATGGCGGAGTTACCTGGACTCATTTAAGAGCTTACAACCAGGTTAACTTTGGAGTAAGAGGAAACCTCGCAAGTAAAAATGGAATTAGAGTTTCTTCTTTCCCATCAATGAGTGTTGATAGATCCGGTGGTCCTTATGATGGTACAATTTATATTACATGGACTCAAAGAGCGAATGTGTCCCCTGCTGGAAACTCGCCTGATATCGTGATTATAAAATCAACCGATGGCGGTACAACTTGGTCTACACCAATGCGTGTAAATGATGATCCATTAAATAATGGAAAAGATCAATATTATTCCTGGTCTTCAGTTGATCAGTCTACCGGTCGCGTGTCGTTAATATTTTACGATAGCCGTGATGTTCCCAACAACCAGGCTGAAGTATTCATGGCAACTTCCATTGATGGCGGAAACACTTTCGAAAACTTTAAAGTAAGTGATCAACCGCATACTCCTCAGCCAATTAACGGATTAGCTACCGGTTATGCTGGCGACTATATTGGTATAGCATCTCTGGATGATATTGCATATCCTTTCTGGGCTGATAACAGGCTTGGAAGTGATCACTATCAGGCTTGGACAGCTTCAGTAACTTTTGGTCCTCCTTGCCCGATTGATCCACCGACAAATCCAAATCCTCCAACAGGAACTACAAATGTTAACATTACCGGCAACAGTATTAGTTGGTCAAATGGTGCAGGTGCAAATCAGATGGAACTTTGGTTTGGACCTATGGGAAGTCTTGCTCAGGTATATACTGGTTCACTTATAACTTCATGGTCCCTGGCTCCTTATGAACCATTTAATTATAACACAACCTATGGCTGGCAGGTTAAACTTAAAAACGATACCTGTACAGTTTCCGGACCTATCTGGACATTCACAACTATGCAGGATCCAAATCTTGTTATAGATACTATTATTGTTCATCCAATGAATGCACAATACTGGACTGGTAACACACAGGGTACATCAAAAACAGATGGTGAAATAAATACTGTGTATCCGAATTACGGCTGGGCTGTTTATGATATCAGTATGCTTCCATCAAATACTTCAGCTATTGATTCAGTTCATTTTTATGGATACGTGAATGCAACCAACTGGCCATACTGGAGTGCAACTCCAATGGGAACTGTAAATCCAGTAACAGATGCTGCATCTGCTATCTATAATCAAATAGATAATAACTACGACCAGAGTGTCGCTTACATCTATAGCAACGAGTCTTCTACATTTGGGCCAGGCTGGCACGA
>JARRKF010000098.1:0-5034 GCA_037388405.1 Ignavibacteriaceae bacterium
CAGGAATTCGATGGCGATGATTTTAAAATGGTTCAGGAATTAAAACTTGCAAATGACGCAATGAGTATAATAAGAATGGATCAGGAGCTTAACATTCTATTTATTACAGCACACAGTATTAATGTTACCTATAGTGAACCTGCAAAGCTTGTTTCTATTCCTGTCAAGGAGGATGTAAAATCCGAATGGTACGGATTGGAATATGTTAATGACCACCATGCAGATACAATTACAATCACCTCGGAATACAAAGGCAACAAGGTTATCAAGACAGAAGCAGGGGAATTTGATTGTATAATTCTTGACTATACGATTACAAAAAAATCCGGCAGAATAAACAGATACCGTGAATGGAGAGCTCCAAATGTAGGGCTTGTTCAATTAACAGCAATAGTTGATCCTGGAGGATTTGTCGGTCTGATGACAAAAATCCTGGGAATTGATGAAATATATTTCCGGCTTAAAGAAATTCAATCCTAAATTTCTAGCAATTGTATCCAATAGAATTAAAACCAGAACCTGGATATATAATTTTAAATACGATTCCTTCAGCAAAAATTTTTGATGTTTACTTCTTTTACTGCTTCATTAGATAATTAAATTCCTTATATAGAAGTATTACCCGAATAATTTTTAATAATGAAATTTCCTTAAAATGTTTAAAATTTTATTCATACTATTATTTTTAGTTAGTTATGTTTTTGCTGAGAATGATTCGCCCGTAGTGACAAAACATCTTGGCGAGATATTGCCTCTGAATTTGACTTATACAGATTCTAAAGGAAACGATGTCTTACTTAAACATCTGATTAACAAACCAACTGTAATCGATTTTGTTTACTATCAATGCGCCGGTATCTGCACACCACTTATGATGGAAGTCTCCGATGTAATCGGGAAAATAAAATATGAACCGGGAACAGATTACGATATTATCTGTCTGAGCATTGATCATAATGAAACAACTCAAATGGCAGCAGATAAAAAACGGGCGATGTTTCAATTTTGTAGTAAAGAAATTCCTGATTCTGCCTGGACTTTTCTTACAGGTGACAGCATAAGCATTTATAAATTAACAAGCGCAGCAGGTTTTGGTTTTGTTAAAAATGAATTAGGCTATCAGCATCAGGGAGTATTAATTTTTGTTGATAAAGAAGGAAAAATTGTCCAGTATCTTAGTCCTAGTTATGTAAAAGAAACAGCTGAATTCAAAATTCTTCCCTCCGAATTTGAATTGGCTGTAGAAAAAGCAAGTAAGGGAGAAATCACTTCAACTCTCACTAAAGTGTTACAAACTTGTTCCAGATATATACCCAAAGGAAGAAGCGGAATAATACTTCTAATTATTTTTGGTTCGGGAATAATTACTTTATCAGTTGTATTTGTAATAATTAAAAGAACGAAGCGAAGTACTACTTAATAAGTAATAAAAAAGTGATGATAAAAAATCCTTATATGTCAATCTTTAATTACTTTTTAAATATTTTTGTGATATGGATAAACTAATCAAAAAAGCATTTTTACTTAGTCTGATTACAATCTTCTACAATATTGCAGAAGGCATAATATCAGTTTATTTCGGTGCTGGTGATGAGACACTTGCTTTGCTAGGTTTTGGAGTGGATAGTTTTGTTGAAGTGATTTCAGGAATTGGTATTGCCCATATGATCTTTAGAATGAAATATGCAAAAGTTCAAACGCGAGACAAATTTGAAAAAACTGCTTTGAAAGTAACAGGAACATCATTCTATCTTTTAACAGCAGGGTTGATTGTTGGTTCTGTTCTTAATATAATTAATAATGTAAAGCCGAATACGACTATCCCCGGCATCATTATCGCTTTGATATCAATTGCGACAATGTACCGGTTGATGACCTCCAAATTAAACGTTGGAAGAGATTTGAAATCGGATGCAATAATAGCAGATGCAAACTGTACAAAAACGTGCTTTTATCTTTCGTTTGTCCTTCTTGCTGCGAGCGGTTTGTACGAATTATTTCATATTGCATATTTTGATATTTTAGGGTCATTGGGTATTGCGTATTTTGCATTTAAAGAGGGAAGAGAATCATTCGAAAAAGTAAGAAGTGGAAAACTTCTCTGTAATTGTGATGATCATTAATAAGTATAATTTTTAAATGCAGATAAACTAAATCGATGTCAGGTCATAGTCATAATCATCCAAATATTTCCGCACAAAACTTCAATAAAGCTTTTGGAATAGGTATAATTCTGAACATCGCTTACATCGTTGTCGAAGTTATTTACGGAGTTATTATCAACTCGATGGCTTTGCTTGCTGATGCAGGGCATAATTTCAGCGATGTATTAGGTCTTCTTCTTGCGTGGGGAGCAGCTTATCTTGCAAAAACCGCCGCTACAGAAAAACGAACTTATGGCTTCCGTAAATCAACAATTCTTGCTGCATTTTTTAATGCGATTATTTTGATGATCGCTGTTGGTGCTATAACAATTGAAGCAATAAGAAAATTAATTTATCCCGAACCTGTTCAGGGATCGACAATGATGATAGTGGCAGGAATTGGTTTCTTTATTAATGCAATTACTGCTTTGTTGTTTATGAAGGGAAGGGAAAAAGATCTGAACATTAAAGGTGCTTTTCTCCATATGGCTGCAGATGCCGGTGTTTCACTGGGAGTTGTGATTGCCGGATTATTAATTATATACACAAACTGGTTATGGGTAGATCCGGTTATGAGTTTGGTTATAGTTTTAGTCATAACTATAGGAACCTGGGGACTTTTAAAAGATTCATTCCATCTTTCAATGGATGCAGTGCCCAAAGGAATCGATTTAAAGGAAGTTGGGAGCTATCTCAAATCTGTAAACGGAGTTAAAGAAGTCCATGATTTACACATTTGGGCAATGAGCACAACTGAAACCGCACTCACAGCTCATCTGGTAATTCCTGATGAAACAAAAGACGATTATTTTCTGAAAAAAATTTGCGGCGAATTATATTCCAGATTTGGCATCGAACATTCAACAATTCAAATTGAAAAATCTGCACAAGCTTCAAATTGCGAATACCGTAACGTTTAGGAAAAACCAGCACTTAACTTATCTGCTAGTGATCAGAAATTTACTTGAAAAACTGAGAATTATTATTCTTAAATTTGTTTAGCAATTTTCCTCTGATTTTTACGGAGAACCTGATGAAAAACACTCCAATCGACTACGAAGTAGTATCAAGAAAAATAAAAGATAGCCGGATTGAAAACATCGGAACTGCATCCATCCGCGAAATAAAAAAATTAATTGATGATATTGAGAAGGAAACCGGTGAAAGATTCGTAAGGATGGAAATGGGAATTCCGGGACTACCTGCAGCTGAAATTGGCGTGCAGGCCGAGATTGAAGCATTAAAAAAAGGAGTTGCCAATACTTATCCAGACATTCAAGGTATTCCTCAGCTAAAGACGGAAGCTTCAAGATTTGTAAAATTATTTTTAAATATTGATGTCAATCCTGAATGCTGCATACCTACGGTTGGTTCTATGCAGGGAAGTTTTGGTGCTTTTATAACAACCAGCAGAATGTATAAAGAGAAAGATACCATTCTCTTTCTTGATCCAGGTTTTCCCGTGCACAAACAACAACTGAGAGTTCTTGGTCAAAAATATGAAACGTTTGATGTATATGATTACCGTGGGGATAAACTAAAAGCAAAGCTCGAATCATTTTTATCGAAAGGAAATATTGCTGCTTTGCTCTATTCAAATCCAAATAATCCTTCGTGGATTTGCTTTACTGAAAAAGAACTTAAAATTATTGCTGAACTGGCTGATAAATATAAGGTAGTTGTTCTGGAAGACTTAGCTTATGTAGCAATGGATTTCAGAAAAGATCTTTATCATCCTGGAAAGCCACCTTACCAGGCAACAGCAGCTAGATACACAGAAAATTATATTCTGTTTATTTCAAGCTCTAAAGCTTTCAGTTATGCAGGCCAGCGAATCGGATTGATGATTATGTCAGATAAACTTTACGAAAAGAAATGTCCTGACTTGAAGAGACATTACACAACCGATATTTTCGGAAGAGCAATGATATTCGGAACTGTCTATGCTTTGAGTGCCGGTGTTACTCATTCAGCGCAATATGCTGTTGCAGCGATGCTTAAAGCAGCGAACGATAATAAGTTTAATTTTGTTAATATAGTTAAGGAGTACGGTGAAAAAGCAAAAATTATGAAAAAACTTTTTACCGAAAACGGTTTTTATATTGTTTATGATAAAGATGAAAACGATCCGATAGCTGATGGTTTTTATTTTACTTATGCTTATCCGGGATTTTCCGGTCAGAAGTTATTGGAAGAAATGATATACTACGGCATAAGTGCAATTTCTCTTGCAATTACCGGAAGCGAGAGACAGGAAGGAATTAGAGCTTGTGTTTCGTTAGTTCAAAGAGAACAATTCCCTGATCTTGAAAAGAGACTTAAAAAATTCCATCAGGATCATCCGGTAAAATAAATAATTATGAAGCTTGTTAAAGGAATGCTTCATTGCTAAATTCATTATAGGATTTTTAAATTTTTAATTATTTTTTTGTATGAAAGTATTCGAACTATTAGACTCAAAATATATTCTCACTGGTTTTAAGAGTAATAATAAAGATGATGTAATGAATGAACTCATAGACCTGTTGAAGGGAGATGAAAGAGTTATTGATCTGGAAGAAGTGAGGAAATGTGTTTTTGACAGAGAAAAAATCATGTCAACAGGAGTTGGAAAAGGTTTTGCGATTCCACATGGAAAAAAGTATTCCATTACTGATATTATTGATGCATTTGGAAAAAGTGAAACACCAATAGAATATAATTCTCTCGATGGTGAACCTGTACATCTCGTGTTTCTATTGGTGGGTAAAGATAATCTTGTCGGAAAACATATTAAGCTTCTAAGCAGAATTTCAAGACTGATGAACAACGATGTATTCAGAGAACAGCTTATTAATTCCGATTGATTTGTATCGATACTTAATATTTTTGAAGAAGAAGAACAGAACGA
>JARRKF010000099.1:0-5033 GCA_037388405.1 Ignavibacteriaceae bacterium
AATTTTTGGATTTATTTTTTCTCTCTGTACAATGATTTTAGTGAAGTTGATTTGGTTAGATTTTCTTAGTATTTGGAATGTTATTGTAATAGGAATAATAATCGGTTTTGTTGGCCAGATTGGTGACTTGGTTGAATCATTATTTAAGCGGGATTCAGCAGTAAAAGATTCTTCATCTCTCATTCCTGGTCATGGTGGTTTTTTAGACAGATTTGATTCATTAATTTTCAGTGCACCTGTAATCTGGATGTATTTAAAATATTTTAGTTAAAATATATCTTTATAAATGAAGACAAGAGAAAAAGTAAGCGTAATTACTCTTGGTTGTTCAAAGAATACAGTAGATTCGGAGAGACTTCTTAGACAGCTTCAAGCAAATAATTTAGATTTAAGACAAAATCCTTCAGAAGCTGATACTGTTATAATTAACACCTGTGGATTTATTGAAGCCGCTAAAGAAGAATCGGTAAATACAATTCTTAATGCTGTTGCAAATAAAAATTCAGGATTAACTAAAAGAGTATTCGTAGCTGGTTGTCTTTCGCAACGCTATAAAAATGATCTTCAAAAAGAAATTCCGGAAGTTGATTTGTTCTTTGGCACCGAAGACTATGAAAATATTGTTAAAGAATTGGGCGGGGAATTAAAGAAAAATCTTTTAGGCGAAAGAGTAGTATCAATTCCTTCTCATACAGCTTACTTAAAAATTTCTGAAGGTTGTGATCATCCATGTTCTTTTTGTGCAATACCGATAATGCGAGGACTTCATCGCTCAAAACCTATTGAGGAGCTTGTTAAAGAAGCTGAATATCTTGCACAGAACAATACTAAAGAATTGGTGCTTATAGCACAGGATACGACCGATTATGGAAAAGACCTTTACTTTCAAAGAAATATTTCCAAACTTATAGCAAGATTAAGTGAAATTGAAGGAATTGAGTGGATAAGATTAATGTATGCTTATCCATCAAGATTTCCTGATGATTTGATTGAAGAAATAAAAAATAATCCAAAGGTTTGCAATTATATTGATATTCCTCTTCAGCATATTTCAGATAAAATTCTTAAATCAATGCAAAGAGGAATTACAGGAAACCAGACTAGAATGCTGTTGACAAAATTAAGAGAAAGAATTCCAGATCTTGTTCTCAGAACAACTTTTATAGTTGGATACCCGGGTGAAACGGATGAAGAATTTAAAGAGCTTTGTGATTTTGTAGAAGAATTTAAATTTGAAAAAATGGGAACTTTTACTTATTCAGTGGAAGAGAATACCACGAGCTACAAACTTGGTGATCCAATTCCCGAAGAAGTAAAAAAAGAACGTCAGGCGACTTTAATGGAAATTCAAAGGGAAATATCAACCGAAAAGAATAAAGAATTATTGGGCAAAGAATTGAAAATACTAATAGATGGCATTGAAGGAGATTTTTACATTGGACGTTCTTACAGAGATGCACCCGAAGTTGATGGCGAAGTACTAATTCCTATAAATAATGGAACGATTACTATGGGAAACTTTTATAATGTACAGGTTTATGATTCTAATGAATATGATCTCTTTGCCAGGATTAAATAATTAATTGGAGATTTTGAAATGAAAAAATCAATATTACTCTTTATAATTGCTTTTACAGGTATAGCACTTTCACAGGCTGATACTTATAATTATACGCGAGTTCCTGAAAAGAAAATAAAATACTATCAGGATTTTTTAAGTTTTAAAGGAAAAGATACCAAGACCAGGTTGGACGTTTTCATTCAGGTTCCCTACGATGCAGTACAGTTCATTAAGACTGGCCAGGGTTTTGAAGCCAGCTATACAATTACAGTTTCTATTTACGACGAAGATGCTAAAAACCTGATTACGGAAAAAATCTGGAACGAAAAAATTACTGCACTCAGCTTTGAACTAACAACCTCACCCGAAAATTTTAATTTCAGCAACCGCTCATTTGAATTAACACCCGGTATTTATTCGATTAAAACAGAATTGCTGGATAAAGATTCTAAGAACGAATATAACTCTGAGAACAAAGTTACCGTGAAAGATTTTAGTAAAATGCCTTCAATGAGCGACGTAATGCTGGTTTCGAAGAGAACAAAAGTTGAAGGAAACTCCAAAATAATTCCCAACGTGGCAAGGACAGTAATTACGGATCGCGATCCTCTTTCAACATTTTTTGAAATTTATAATGATACAGCACAATCTTTAATTACTGAATATGAAGTTCTGGACGATAAAGAAAATGTTTTATTCAAAACGACCAAAGATGTGAAAACTGAACAAGGCACTAATCAGATATTTACTAATATTGATTCTTTGAATTTGAATCTAGGCAAATTTTTACTCAAGGTAACACTAAAAGATTCAGCGAATAATATATTTGGCACTTCAGTCAAATCATTTATTTCCAGGTGGATAGGAGTTCCCGCATCACTAACTGATTTGGATAAGGCAGTTGATGAACTTATTTATATTGCAAATTCAGAACAACTGGATTACATCAAATCTGCTGAGAATCGTACAGAAAAAACGAAACGCTTTGTTGATTTCTGGCAAAAGCTGGATCCAAATCCGAGTGATGAATACAATCCTGTTTTCAATGAGTATTATGGTAGAGTAGCTTATGCTAACGAAAATTTTACAACTTACTCACTTGAAGGCTGGAGATCGGATAGAGGTATGGTGTTTATAATTCTTGGTGCGCCAGATAATATCGACCGACATCCTTTTGAGTATTATGCAAAACCTTATGAAATCTGGCAATACTATAATCTAAATAAGCAGTTTTTATTCGTTGATTACACTGGTTTTGGCGATTACAGATTATCACCTGATACACCGCTTTATGGTGATCTTTACAGGTTTAGATATTAATATTTATTGAA
The DNA here is from genome assembly GCA_037388405.1 of Ignavibacteriaceae bacterium. Lineage (GTDB taxonomy): Bacteria > Bacteroidota > Ignavibacteria > Ignavibacteriales > Ignavibacteriaceae > IGN2. The sequence goes on from JARRKF010000099.1 coordinate 2,893, forward strand.
TATTGTTTCTCACCTATTTAATTATTTCATTGTTGAAATTAAATGGTGCTTACCGTAACAATTAATCCTCTTCTTGAAAGACGATATTATTATCCTCGTGTTGATCTTTCTTCAGTAAACAGAGACGGCGATGTTACCTTAAAGGCTGGAGGGAAAGGAATAAATGTTTCCCATCAGCTAAACAAAATTGGAATACCAAATTTGGCTCTAGTATTTACTGGAGGATCAAACGGAAAGCGGTTTCGTGAAGCTCTAAGAATTGAGGGATTAAATTTTTCAGATATTGTTATTAAAGATGAAACCAGAGATGCTGCAATTATAGTCGATGAGGGCACGAGAAAAATCTATTCATTTTTTGGAAAAAATTCTTCAGTCACTTCGAGTGAAGTGACTGAATTTATAGCTAAAATGGAAAAAGCAATTGCTACATGTGAGATAGTAGTTTTTTCAGGAAGTTCTCCGTGCCGAGAAGCAGAAAAAATTTTTTGTGAGGGAATCTCAATTGCAAACAGACTTGATAAAATTTCCATCTGTGATACTTATGGTAATCACCTTGAAAACTGCATAAATGCTTCTCCGACAATAATTCATAACAATATTGATGAAATAGAAAATTCTCTTGGTCTTTCATTAAAAAGTGAAAAGGATCAATTAAACCTGCTAGGGTCATTATACAAAAAGGGTGTGAAGCAAGTCTATATTACAAATGATGCCAAACCGTTTTATGCTTCTAATTTTGACTTTCATTATAAAGTAACCCTTCCCGAAATTAACGCTTTAGATTCTACTGGAAGTGGCGATGCATTCGTTGCCGGATTAGTTTATGGTTGGCACAACAAACTAACATTTAATGAGCAACTAAGATTTGCTGCTTCTTTGGGTATATGCAACGCCGAATCACTTGAAGTTTGCAATGTTGATTTAAATGAAGCAAAATTATTATTAGAAAGAATTCAGATAGAAGCCATTGGTAAGAAATTAAAAACTATAAATGATAAACCTGGTTAAAAATATTTTCCTGCTGCTAATAATCTTTTCAACAATAGCATATTCCCAAAAAGTTGTTAAGATTGAAGTGAATGGTAATAGTGTTTTTGACGATGATGAAATAATGAGCTGGGCAGGTTTGAATGTGGGGCAAAATTATTTTATGGGAATTCTGGATTCTTCTTTTTCGCGAATCTCTCCGGTGCTTAGCTATAATGGTTATTTTAATTTTTCTTTTGAAGGTTCTCAGGTTCAATTTTCGGACGATTCAACTCAAGTTGATATAGTTTTAAATGTGGATGAAGGTAAACCAACCGTAATTAAAAATTTATTTTTTTCTTCTTCAGATTCTGTTGATATCCAGAACTATATTACTTCTTTTAATTATTTAAAGGGAGAAATTTATAATCGTTTCGAGATCGAATCTCTTATCTCTGATCTTTTATCAGAGCTGGAGAATAAAGGTTTTCCTTTTGCTGCAGTTAAAATAAATTCATTTCATCTTTATGATGATTCATCAAAAGGTGAGCATTTTGCGGATTTGTATCTGAAGCTTCAGGAAGGAAGAAAAAGTAAGATCGACAAAATAGAAATCAACGGAAATAATTCCACTAAAGATTACGTTATAGTTAGAGAATTAAGAATTGAACCCGGAGAAGAATACTCGCAGGAGAAAGTTGAGAATCTCCCCAAAAGATTAAATAAGCTTCGTTATTTCGATCCTGTTCAGATCCCACAGTTTTATATTGATTCCCAAAATAATGGTGTACTTTTAGTAAATGTTAAAGAGAAAAACACTAACAATTTTGATGGAATAATTGGATACGTTCCTCCTGCAAAAGATAATGAATCTGGTTATGTAACAGGTTTGGTAAATGTAACATTGAGAAATATTTTTGGAACTGGCAGAGCCGCTGCGGTAAGATGGCAAAAGCTTACTCGTGAATCGCAGGAGCTTGAACTGAAATATTTAGAACCATGGCTGTTCGGTTATCCATTTAATATCAATGCGGAACTATTTCAGCGTATTCAAGATACAACTTATGTTCAAAGAAGAATTGGCGGTGCACTAGAATATCTTGCAACTGAAGACGTTTCTGCTTCTGCTTTCATTTCGACTGAAGAAGTAATTCCAACTGCGAGAACAGTCCCGG
>JARRKF010000100.1:0-5030 GCA_037388405.1 Ignavibacteriaceae bacterium
ATTTATAAAACTGAAATTCCAATAAGAATAACAGACATCAATTATGGCGGACATCTCGGCAATGATTCTGTTTTATCGTTGGTTCACGAAGCAAGATTGAGATTTTTGAAACACCTTGGATATTCCGAATCCAATATTGAAGGGAATGGAATAATTATGATTGATGCAGCTATTCAATACAGATCAGAAGGATTTTATGGTGACGAATTACTGATTGAAGTGACAGTAACGGATTTTAGCAATTTGGGTTGTGATTTTGTTTTTAAGTTAACGAGTAAAAATTCAAATAAGGAAATTGCTCTGGCTAAAACCGGAATAGTTTTCTTTGATTATGAAAAAAGAAAAACTGCTTCTGTTCCTGCTGAATTTAAAAAGAAAATTGAGAGTTTTAATTGATAGATAACATCATATTTACCGGAAATGTTGTTGCACCGGTATTTTTGCTTATTGCACTTGGTTACTTTGTTAAACGGATAAACGTAATCAATGAAAATTTTGTTGACGTAACTTCAAAATTCGTTTTTAATGTGTCTCTACCTGCTCTGGTCTTCATAAGTATAGCAGAAATTGATCTTAGCACTGCAATAGATTTCGATCAAATAATTTATATCTACGCAGCCACACTTATTAGTTTTTTTATTATCTGGATTTTTTCAATCCCATTTATAAAGGAACCAAAAAATTTAAGTGTTTTTGTTCAGGGAGCATATAGAAGTAATTATGCTATTGTTGGATTTGCAATAATCTCTAAACTATTTGGTGACTCAGCACTCGGGAAAGCCGCTATCATTCTTGCTTTTGCTCTACCTCTTTATAACGTACTTGCTGTAATCATTTTAACAGTGCCCTTTAGAAAAGAGAGAAAATTGAATATCACCAGAACTCTTGTTGAAATAATCTTAAACCCATTAATAATCGGCGTGATAGTTGGCTTACCTTTTTCATATTTCAAAATAAAAATCCCTTCGGTAATAGATTTAACACTTGGATTTTTGGCTGAACTCGCTCTTCCATTAGCGCTGGTTGGAATTGGCGGTTCATTAAATATTCAAAATATAAAAAAAGCATCGGGACTTGCATTCACTTCTTCTGCAATAAAAGTAATTCTCATTCCATTAGTACTAACTGCGGGAGGTTGTTATTTTGGTTATAGGGGAATTGATCTGGGAGTCATGTACATTCTCTTTGCTTGTCCAACTGCGATCGTCAGTTTTATAATGGCTGATGCAATGGGTGCAAATAGCAAGCTTGCGGGCAATATTGTGTTGATAAGTACAATTGCGTCTGTTTTTACAATTGCAATTGGAATTGTGATACTGAAAGAGTTAGCGCTTATCTGATTTGTATCATTAAGATTTTAATTTTATTATTAAATAATATTCCTTTGTTTTAAATATGTTATGAATAAAATCGAATTGAATAAGAAAGTAATTTTTCAGTTGAAGAGAAATCAAAGAAATAATATTTCAAAATAAAAAGAGGACTATGGATATATTACGAGAACAACTTATAAAAGCCTTAAATGGCGGACAGGCTTTCACACCTTTTAAGGAAGCCTTAGAGGGAATTGCACAGGAAAATAGAAATAAAAAAGTAAACGAAAACACTCATACTATCTGGCAGGAACTTGAACATATAAGAATTGCCCAGGAAGATATACTTCAATATATGATCGATCCAAATTGGAAATCACCCAGATGGCCCGATGAATATTGGCCACGAGAATCTAAAGATTTATCAGAAAAGACCTGGCAGAAATCTTATGAGGGATTCTTTAATGATCTTCACTCAGTTATCCAATTAGTAAAAAATCCAGAAATAGATCTCTTAGAAATTATTCCACATACAGAGAATCATACCTATCTTAGAGAAATTTTATTAATAATAGAACACAATGCTTATCATATCGGGAAGATAGTTGACATCCGAAAATCTCTTAATAACTGGGGATAAATAAATTTAAATAGCTGAAAGGGCTTTAACGATGGCTAAAAAAATAAGCAATGAGGCCGTTAAAAAAAGCACGGGAAAAACCTGGAAACAATGGTTTTCAATATTAAATAAAAGTGATGCAAAGAAAATGGAACATAAACAGGTTGCTAAATTGTTACATGAAAAGTATGGTCTTACGGGATGGTGGTCGCAGATGGTAACCGTTCAATATGAGCAGGAAATTAAAGGAAGAAAGAAGCATGAGAAACCGGATGGATTTCAAATAAGTAAAAGCATTACTCTGACAGCGCCAGTAACAAAAATTTTTAATACAATTAATTCTCCTCTTAAGAGGGTAGTGTGGCTAAAAGATCCTGCAATTACTATAACTAAATCAACTAAAGATAAATCAATTCGTGGAAAGTGGTCTGACAAAAAAGCAAACATCGAATTTCAATTATATCCGAAAGATATGAACAAAACACAGGTGGTGGTTCAGCAAAGTAGAATAAAGTCGGCCAAAGAAGCGGAAGCGATGAAAACCTATTGGGGAAAACAGCTAAACAATCTTAAAAAATATTTAGAAAAACATTAGAGTATTAAATGAAAGTTTTATTAGATCTTTGCGTTGTTCCAATCGGAGTTGGCGTATCAGTTTCTGAATACATTGCTGCTTGTCAACGTGTTCTAAAGGAAGCCAGCTTAAAACATGAAATGCATATGTACGGAACTAACATAGAGGGTGAATGGGATGAAGTTATGGCAGCGGTAAAAAAATGTCATGAAGTTGTTCACAAAATGGGCGCACCAAGAATTTCAACCACTCTCAGGTTAGGAACACGTGTAGATAAAAACCAGTCGATGGAAGATAAAATAGAGAGTGTGGAGTCAAAACTATCAAATCATACTCCTGATGAACAAAATTAAATCAAACATATGCTGATCCTGATTATAATAGGATTTATCGTTTCAGCAATTGCACCTGTAATTTACAAACCGCTTAAGAACTATTTTGGCTGGATTGCTGCATCCTTTCCACTTTACATGTTCGTAAGCTTTTTTCTAAAGTACAATGAGATAGCATCTGGAAACGTAATTAAAGAAGCAACTGAATGGATTCCTTCAATCGGTGTTAATTTTTCTTTTCTTCTTGATGGTTTAAGTCTCACTTTCGTATTAATAATAACTTTAATCGGAACAGCAGTCTTTCTTTATGCAGGAAGCTATATGAAAGACTACGAACACACTGGAAGATTTTATCTTTACATCGGTGTGTTTATGACCTCAATGATAGGACTTGTTCTTTCTGATAATATGATCACTCTTTTTGTTTTCTGGGAATTAACAAGCATCAGCTCATATTTATTAATAGGATTCAATCATCACAAAGAATCATCAAGAAAATCAGCGTTGCAGGCTTTACTTATAACAGGCGGCGGTGGACTTGCTTTAATGGCTGGATTAATTCTTCTCTCACAGGTTTCAGGAAGTTTTGAGATTTCTGCTCTTTATGAAATGCATTCTACAATAGTTGGTTCAAGTCTTTACCCTGCAATTGTAATTTTAGTATTGCTCGGCGCGTTTACAAAATCAGCACAATTCCCTTTTCATTTCTGGCTGCCTAATGCAATGGAAGCACCAACTCCTGTCAGCGCCTATCTGCATTCGGCTACAATGGTAAAAGCTGGAATTTATTTAATTGCCAGATTGAATCACGCTATTGGTGGAACCGAAATTTGGCAGGATACAATTCTTGTTGTTGGAACAATTACAATGTTTATTTCTGCACTGCTTGCATTCAAGCAGACTGATCTGAAAAAACTATTAGCTTATTCAACTCTTAGCGTACTGGGAACATTAACAATGCTTTTGGGAATTGGATCTAATCTCGCCATCAAAGCATTTTTTATTTTCTTGGTTGCGCATTCACTCTACAAAGGAACTTTGTTTCTCGTCGCTGGAAATATCGATCATGAAACTGGGACAAGAAATGTTTCCATGCTTGGAGGATTGAAAAAATATCTTCCAATAACAATGATTGCCGCCTTATTAGCATCTTTTTCGATGATGGGAATTATTCCGCTTGTTGGATTTATTGGCAAAGAAACAGTTTATTCATCAATACTTGAAGTTGAGAATTTCAGATTCTTCTTACTTGCACTTGCAGTTATTTCAAATGCATTTGTTGTGATGGTTACAATTCTCGTTGGGCTAAAACCATTTTTCGGACACTTTCTGCAAACTCCCAAAACACCTCACGAAGCTCCTGTAAAAATGTTAATCGGGCCCATTGTTCTCTCAGTTTTTGGACTTCTGTCAGGATTATTCCCTCACGTATTCATTCAAAAATTGTTGGATCAATCAACAATAAGTATACTGGCTGAAGAGCTTGGAATTACTGTTAAACTTTGGCATGGATTCAATTTTGTTCTGCTATTAAGCTTTGTAACTCTTGCCTTTGGAATAAGCATCTATTATTTCAGGAAACAAATTGTTCAGGCTCTGGATAACATCTCACTTTCAAATTACCTGAAACCATCTGTCTGGTATGAAAGAATTTTTAATGGTACTTTATCTTTTGCAAAACTTCAAACAAAGGTTTTACAGAATGGTTATTTAAGATATTATATCATCTTTATTATTCTCACAACTCTGGGTTTAGCAGGATTTACTCTTCTAAATTATTCCGGATTTAATTCATTACAAATTCATACTGATATTACTATATACGAGTTGATAATTGGAATAATAATTATTGCTTCTACCCTATTGGTAATAACATCCGCTTCAAGATTAAAAGCAATTGTTGCCATTGGCGTTGTAGGATTTGCAATGGGAATTATTTTTATTCTATACAGCGCACCAGATTTAGCGTTAACAACTTTCGCAATTGAAACATTAACTGTAATTCTTTTTGTGCTTGTTCTCTACAAACTCCCAAAGTATTTACAATTTTCTAAACCTGTTGTCAAAATAAGAGATGCAATTATTGCTGCAAGTGTAGGCATTTTTATGACATTAATTGTTTTACTTGTAACAGCAGGTAAAATGCAATCAGAGCTAAAAAAATATTTCGCAGAAACCAGCTTGCCGGAAGG
>JARRKF010000101.1:0-5009 GCA_037388405.1 Ignavibacteriaceae bacterium
CGGTCAGATAAATATTGTTTGTAGTCATTGGACAGATATCTGGGCAATGTGTATAAATGAAACCGATGACAGTAATGTGTCCCTTAATTGTATCCGGAAAAATAACATTAGCACTATCCTGATTTATTAGATCATAAGATTTTTTTGTCAAGTCTTTATTAAGCGGCAGATTATTCTTACAGGAAGTGAATAAAATCAGAATAAATATGAATGAAAATAAAATTTTAAATAAGCGCATTTACGAATTACGTTTAATTATTAATAATTTCTTTCTAAACATATAGAAAACTAGGTAGTGAATAAAGACAATAACATTTCTTATTTTTTGGATAATTAAATTCGTGCATTCGTGGCTAACTAATTTTGCCACTAATCCGCCACAGGCGGACAATTTTAACTAATTAAAACGAATGGGAATCTTTATGTCAGATATGCCAATTGAAGAATTTAGAAAAAGCGGATATCAGTTAGTTGATTGGATTGCTAATTATCTAAACGATATAGAAAAATATCCTCCGTTATCTCAAGTAAATCCGGGAGATATTTCAAAAGAAATTTCGACAAATCCACCTCGAGAAGGAGAAGAAATTGAAAAAGTTTTGAGTGATGTTGATAAAATTTTAATGGATGGAATTACACACTGGAATCATCCCGGCTTTATGGCTTACTTTAATTCTACTTCAAGTGGACCCGGAATTTTGGCAGAAATGTTAACCGCAGGATTAGGAATAAACGGAATGCTATGGAAAACTTCCCCTGCATTCACCGAACTTGAAAGAACGATGATGAACTGGTTCAGGCAGATGGTTGGATTACCTGAAAAATTCTGGGGAATCATTTATGATACTGCTTCCACAAGTTCTATGCATGCAATTGCGTCTGCTCGTGAACAGATGGATCTTGGTTTCAGAGAAAAAGGAATGGCGGGAAGAAGCAGCGTACCTAAGTTAGCACTTTATTGTTCAGAGCAAGCTCATTCATCAATTGAAAAAGGAGCAGTTACACTTGGAATAGGTTTGGACGGAGTAAGAAAAATTCCAGTTAATAAAAAATTTGAAATGATTCCCGATGAACTTGAAAGTGCAATCGAAGATGATTTGTCTGATGGTTTTGCCCCGTTTTGTGTTGTAGCAACAGTTGGAACCACTTCAACAACAAGTATTGATCCCGTAGAAGCAATTGCAGAAATCTGCGAGAAGTATAACATCTGGCTTCACATTGATGCAGCGTATGCAGGAGTTGCGGCAATGCTTCCTGAAATGAAATGGATTACAAAAGGGTGGGAGAGTGCAGATTCAATTGTTATCAATCCTCACAAGTGGATGTTTACTCCAATGGATTGCAGCGTTTACTTTACAAGCAAACCGGATATTCTCAAACGGGCATTCAGTCTTGTTCCGGAGTACTTAAAGACAAAACAGGATGATGAAGTAGAAAACTTGATGGATTATGGAATTCAGCTTGGCAGAAGGTTTCGTTCACTCAAGCTTTGGTTTATTATCAGGTATTTTGGAGTAGAAGGCTTGGCTGGACGAATAAGAAACCATATCGAGCTTGCAAAGGAATTTGCCAATTGGGTTGAAGCAGAAAAAGATTTTGAACTTATGGCACCAGTTCCATTCTCAACAGTTTGTTTTCGTGCAAATTCCGGAGACAAAACAGAACTGCAGTTGAATGAGTTGAATGAAAAACTTTTGGAGAAAATTAATTCTTCCGGCAAGCTGTTTCTTTCACACACAAAACTGAACGGTAAGTTTGTAATAAGACTAACTATCGGAAGCATCAGGCACGAAAGAAAACACGTTTTAGAAGCGTGGGAATTAATTAAAAAAACGCTCACAGAAATAAAATAAAAAACCCCGGCTCATCACACCGGGGTTCCTTCATCATCCACATTGGAGGCTATTTTGAGGGAGGGAGTAAGACCTTATCTATTACGTGTATTATTCCGTTAGAAGCCATAACATCTGCACCTGTAACCTGAGCATCATTAATCATTACTTTACCATCGGTTGTTTTTATTTTTATATCGGATCCATTCATAGTAGTTGCTTTGTTAAGGTCAACAACCTCATTGGATGAAACTTTTCCTGAAACCACGTGGTAAAGAAGTACATTTTTCAGAGCTTCTTTATCTTTCAAAAGATTATCAAGAGCACCTTTAGGTAAATTCTTAAATGCTTCATCTGTTGGTGCAAAAACTGTAAACGGACCATCACCCTTTAAAGCGTCAACAAGTCCGGCTTCAGTTAAGGCTGTTGCTAAAGTAGTAAAATTGCCAGCGTTAATAGCTGTCTGAACGATATCATTCTTTACTGATTTTGAGACCATCTTAGTATCCATTTGTGCAAATAATGTAACAGACATAACTAAAATCATTGCTACTGATATAAATAATCGGTTTTTCATTTTTATCTCCTTTTTTGATATTTCTAAAGTGTTTGATTTTATAACAGATGAGTTGAGCAGAGAGTTCCCCGAAAAGATAATTTGTTTATCTTTTTTCTCCCTTGAAAAGTTTGCTTAAAAAAAGGCTATTTTAATCTTCTAGTGTAAAGCCGATTTTTATCGTTACCTGCCAGTGCGAAACGTTTCCATTATCAATATGACCTCTTAAATCAACCATTTGAAACCAGCGCATATTTCTAACAGATTCATTGGCTTTAATAACTGCATTTTGAACCGCTTCTTCAATACTGTTTTTTGAAGAACCGGTAAGTTCGATGTGTTTATAAATATGATCAGGCATTATAACCTCCGATTAATTATATAATAAGTAATTTTATGATGTTCATTGAAAAATTTTTGTATTTGAATCCTAATAATAAAAGAATCATCATATTATTCAAGACTTATTTAATTTAAGAAAGGGAGAAATGGAAACCAAAAAAGTCTATCTCAAACAGATAAAAGGATTATCTCTTGCAGCAAGAGGCGAATCAAATCACTGGGTAACTATGGACGGGCCTGAAAAACTTGGCGGCAGTGATGCTGGTGTAAGACCTAAAGAGCTTTTGCTTATGGCTCTTGCCGGATGTACTGGAAGTGATGTAGTTAGTATTCTTCAAAAGAAAAGAGTTAATCTAACAGATTTCGAAATTAATATTACAGCCCAGCAAACAGAAGAACATCCGAAAGTATTTACTGATATTGATCTTGAGTATGTATTCTACGGTAAGGATTTAAAGGAAAAAGATGTTGAGAGAGCAATTGAGCTTTCAACTGAAACTTATTGCGGTGTTTCAGCGATGTTAAAAAAAGCTATCAATATTAATCATACATATCGAATTGTTGAATCCGAACAGGTATTATCAGCTTAACTGAATTAACGATTGGTTGATTGATTAATGCTGGAATGAAATCTTTCAACCAATCATATTCTAATTTCTAATTAGTTAACTTTTTTGATATAAACCAACACTATTTCCATCGGGATCTGATAACACAGCATACCAGCCCATAGCAGGAATAGTAGTTTTTCCAGTCTTAATATGACCACCTGAAGCCTTAACTTTTTCAAGCATTTGATCAACGTTGTCCACGTTAACGTGAAAAACAGTACAATCACCCTTTAAAACCTTTTCTACTTTTCTAAGACCAGCCATAATTCCCTGATGATTATTAAAGAGAAGGTAACCGTTTCCGAATGGTTTAAATTCCCACCCAAAAACTTTTTTGTAAAATTCGCTTGAGCGTTCAAGATTGGTAGATGGTATTTCCACGTGAGCAATTAAGGGTTTTGACATATTTCTTCCTTAAAAATTCTAATGAATAAAATGAATTGTTATCTTAAGTATGTTCAAAAATAAAGTATATTATTGAAAACCGAAATACTTAAATCCCAGAAGATGAATAACTTACTTAGAAATAAAGACTTTTACGATTGCATTGCCCCTGAATATGATGAAATGATTTCTTTTGACGAATCTGTTGTGAGGAAGAAAAAATCGCTGTCAAGCCTAATCAAACCTGAAATGAGAAAAGCTGCAGACTTAGGTTGTGGTACCGGAGTTGATTCAATTGCTCTTGTATCCATGGGAATCGAAGTTACTGCATTTGATCCTTCAGTTGAAATGTTGAGTCTTGCAAGGAAGAATGCAAAAAACACAAATGTGAATTTAGATTTTCACAATTCTTCTGTTGATAACATACCTGAAAATTTCAACAATAAATTTGATCTTGCTGTGGCACTTGGAAATACATTTGCGAATATACCTCGTGAAAAATTTGCATCATCAATTAAAAGATGTTTTGAAATTTTGAAGGATGACGGAAAGCTGGTAATTCAGATATTAAATTATGAAAAGATAATTTCAGAGAAGAAAAGAATTGTAAATATTAAAGAAGGAGACAAAAATTATTTCATCCGATTTTACGATTTAGTTGGTGATGAAATCATATTCAACATATTAAGCTTTACTAAGTCAAATCCTGGTTATAATAAATTAATCAGTACTCCTATATTGGCTTATTCAACGGATGATTTCAGCAGGGAGCTGAAAAGTTGCGGATTTAATTCAACTAATTTTTATTCTGATTTTGAGTTTAGGGAATTTGATAGAATGCAATCGAAAGATCTCATCATAGTTTCTAGAAAGTTAAGACTTCAATAATACACAATATCTTGTGACTCAAATCAAACATTTTGACCTTTCATCATGACGATATTGACAATCTCTTGCTAATCTGTTATGTTTTGAACAAACGTTCAGTCAAAAAAGTATGAGCCCAAGAACAAAAGACAAATTTGAAGAAATCAGGCAGAAAAGTAGAGAAAAAATAGAAAATATTGCACTCGAGCTTTTTGCACTAAATGGTTATCATGCAACTTCCATTTCTAAAATCGCAAAGTCTGCAGGAATCTCCAAAGGCTTGCTCTATAATTATTATGAAAGCAAAGAGCAGCTTTTAAACGCTGTTATCATGAAAGTCTATGCTGAGATAATGAAAATAGTTCAAATGAATGATAACCTTCCTGCAGGCAAGCAAATTGAACAAATGATAATTCA
>JARRKF010000101.1:5029-8340 GCA_037388405.1 Ignavibacteriaceae bacterium
TACCTTTTCCTAATCCATCAATCTGATGTTCAAAGTAAATTTGAAAAATTATATGAGAAGATGAGAGATGATTATATGGGGTATGTGACAAAACTGTTTCAGGAAATTGGTTCGAAAAATCCGGAAATGGATACTATGATGCTCGGGACTATGTTTGATGGAATTGGACTTAATTATGTAACCGCGCCCTATGGCTACCCAATTGATAAAATGAGCGATTATTTAATTGAAGTTTTTGTAAAAAATAAAAAAGGATGAAAATGTTAAAGTCAGTTTTTTATGTGATGAATATTTTACTTTTAATGGTTGTGAATATCTATTCGCAAGATGCTACGGAAATTGTAAAAAAAGCAGATCAGCTAATGCGAGCAAATTCAAGTTATTCTGAAATTACAATGAAAATTGTAAAACCTGATTGGTCACGTGAAATGTCAATGAAAGTCTGGGCACTTGAACCTGATTATGCACTAATTTATATAACAGCTCCTGCAAGGGATAAGGGAACCGTTACACTAAAAAGAAAAACAGAAGTCTGGAACTGGCTTCCTTCTGCACAGAAAGTAATAAAGATTCCACCTTCAATGATGCTTCAAAGCTGGATGGGATCCGATTTTACTAAGGTGAAGATACAATTGACGGAATGGATTGTTACAAAGTTCACCTAACTCCAAAACCTGAAGCAGGAGTTGTCTGGGGAAAAATCATTGCCTGGATTGCAAAAGATAGCTATCTGGAACCAAAAGTTGAATATTATGATGAAGACGGATTTCTCGTTAAAAGATTTATCGGTAGTAATGTTGAAAAGATGGATGGAAGAAATATTTTTACTCACTGGGAAATGATTCCTGAAGATAAACCCGGCAACAAAACAATTCTTGATTACAATAAAATTCAATTTAACATAAAGATTGATGAATCCTTTTTCTCAGAACAAAATATGAAAAGGGTTAGATGAATACTTACATAAAGCTCGCTTGGCGAAACTTATGGCGAAATAAAAAGCGAACGCTAATTGCCGCTGCTTCGGTTTTCTTCGCTGTAATTCTTGCATTGCTTATGCGTTCGATGCAAACCGGTTATTATGATTATATGATTGATGCTTCGGTTAGAATGTATACAGGTTACATTCAGGTTCACGGAAAGAATTATTGGGAAAAGAAATCACTTGACGAAAGTATGACGGTGGATAAAAAACATTTAAGTGAATTGAAAAATATTAATGGAGTGACTTTAACTGTACCAAGATTTGAGACATACAGCCTCATTTCTTACGGCAACAAAACAAAACTTGTCCAGGTAACAGGAGTTAATCCTGAGCTTGAAGATCAACTTACAGATTTAAAAAAGAAAATAGTGAGCGGTAAATATTTAAGCGATTCTTCAAAAGGAATTATAGTTGCACAGGGTTTAGCAGAAATTCTAAAAGTAAATGTCGGAGACAGCGTTGTAATTTATGGTCAAGGTTATCACGGAGTTACAGCAGCGGCACAAATCCCAGTTATAGGAATTGTAAAATTCACTCTACCCGAATTAAATAAAACATTTACGTATTTAAGTCTACCATATGCACAATGGCTCTTCTCAGCACCCGATAGGTTGACATCACTTTCAATTATGATAAGTAATCCCAAAGAACTCGACAGAATCAAATCTGAAATTCATAAAATATTCAATGAAAAATATGAAGTGATGGATTGGGAAGAATTATCTCCGGAATTAGTTCAGTCTATCCAGATTGATAATGCATCCGGAATTATTATGCTCGGAATACTTTATATCGTAATTGCATTCGGAATTTTCGGGACGATCATGATGATGACCGCAGAAAGAGTAAAGGAATTTGGAATTCTTATTTCCGTTGGAATGAAAAAGTGGAAGCTGGGTTTAGTTACTCTTTATGAAACGCTTTTTGTTTCGTTCATCGGTGTTTTTACAGGTGCATTGGTCAGCATTCCAATTCTTCTTTACTTCAAAGCAAATCCTATTCCTTTAACAGGAGAATATGCAGAAGCAATTCTTGCATTTGGATTTGAACCGATACTTCCTTTTGCAATATATCCTGGAATGTTCTTTGCACAAATTTGGACAGTGCTTGCAATTGCTTCTGTCTCTGCTCTATATCCTATAATTTTTATAAAAAAATTAAAACCAGTTGAGGCAATGAGAGGTTGATATGCTTTTAACTCTTGCTTGGAGAAATGTCTGGAGAAATAAAAAACGAAGCCTGATAATAATATCAGCAATCGCCGTTGGATTATGCTGTGGTTTATTTGCGAGCGCAGCAATGTATGGTATGTGGGATTCTATGATAAATACTACTATAGATCGCGATCTCGGGCATTTTCAAATACACTCAAAATCTTATGAAGATGAGAAATTAGTTACGGACACAATTCCAAACTTTGAAAATGTAATTTCAGCAATAAAAAAGTACAAGTATGTAACCGGAGTTTCGTCCAGAGTTATTATAGAAGGAATGGCTTCATCCGCATCTACTTCTAACGGAGTCAGGATATTAGGGATTGATCCTGAGAGTGAAAAAAACGTTACTTCCATAAATAAACATATTATAAAAGGTAGCTATTTTGGTGAAAACTGGAAGAACCAAATTGTAATCGGTAAAAAGCTAGCTGATAATTTAGGTGTTAGAGAAAAATCTAAAGTAGTCCTCGGTTTTCAGGGAATCGATGGCTCAATAATTTACGGTGCTTTCAGAGTTGTAGGAATTTATAGAACAGAATCCTCAATATTTGATAAGTCAAATGTTTTTGTAAAAGAAAATGATTTAACAAGACTAATTAATTCCGATAAAATATCTAACGAAATTGTCGTAAGGTTGAATTCTGTTCAGCAGGTAGATTCAGTTTACATTCCTATTAAAAATAAATTTTCTGATTTATCAGTAAAATATTGGGGTGAACTGGCACCTGAACTTAAGTTTTATTATCAATCTGTCGTTTTGCAATCGAATATTTTTGTTGGAATAATTTTGTTTGCACTCTTATTTGGAATTACAAATACGATGCTTATGTCTGTTATGGAAAGAGTACGGGAGTTTGGTGTGCTCATGGCTGTGGGAATGAAAAGAAGTCGGGTTTTTTTAATGATAATAATGGAAACAATTTCACTTTCCTTCATTGGCGGAATTATTGGACTGATACTTGCCCTAATTCTCATTCAATATTTTGGAAGTGTAGGTATTAATCTTTCTGCTTTTACAGAGGGGCTTTCACAATGGAGTTTGGGAACTCAGTTATATACAAGCCTTCCGTTTTCATTTTATCCACCTCTTGTAATAATGATTTTATTCA
>JARRKF010000102.1:0-7393 GCA_037388405.1 Ignavibacteriaceae bacterium
GAAATTCCAACTTCACCATCTTCTAGCAAACCAGTTCCTAATCCAATGCAAGGTCCGCAGCCGGGAGGAAGTGGTTTTGCTCCTGCATCAATCAATGCCTGCCAGTAACCAGCAAGCTCACTTTCTTTCTGAACTTCGCTGGAAGCAGCCGCAATATAAAACTCAACTCCTTCTGCAACTTTTTTACCTCTTACCATTTCTGCAGCTTCTTTAATATCATCGAGTCTGCTGTTTACACAGGAAACAAGATACGCTTTATTGATTTTTAAACCTTTCTTTTTAAGATCGGAAACCGAGTTGATTACTTTTACAGAATTGGGTCCTGACACATAAGGTTCAATGGTAGATAAATTTATTTTTAATTCTTTTGAATAGAATGCATCCGAGTCAGCACTAATTTTATTTTTTTCTAACTCTAAAATTCTCTGCTCATTTATTCTTGGATGTTTACCGTTTCCATTCGAGTCAGAAAAAACTCCTTCAAGTCCTCGTTTCTGAATAAACTTATTGCGTGCTCTTAACCATTCAATTGTTTTTTCATCGATAGGGAATAAACCCACAAGCGCTCCCCATTCGGTTGTCATATTAGCAATCGTTAGTCTCTCTTCGATTGTGAGATTTTTAACTCCATCGCCAACAAATTCTATTGCGTGATTTAAAACTTCATCGTTATTAAAATATCCGCAAAGGGAAATGATAACGTCTTTTCCAGTGACTCCTTTCTGAAGTTTACCGGTCAGTTCAACTTTTGCAATCGGTGGAACTTTCCACCAGGTTCTTCCTGTTGCCCAAATTGCCGCTGCATCTGTCCGAACAATCGGAGTTCCAAGGCATCCCAATCCGCCGTACATATTTGAATGTGAATCAGATGCGACTGCCATAGTTCCGGGCCAGGCATATCCTTCTTCACACATTATCTGATGTCCGATTCCACGACCTGCAGGATAAAAATCTGCACCCATTGCTATAGAAAACTCTTCAATCTTTTTATACTTTTCTAAATTCTTTTCTGATTTGTTTTGAATATCATGATCGAGAGTATGGACAACTTGTCTTGGATTAAATAATTTCTTAGCACCAATTGATTTGAATTTTGGAATGACTGCACCGGTGTTATCGTGTGTCATTACGTAGGCAGGTTGAATCATCAAATAATCACCAGAGTGAACTTCATGATTTTTATCTAATCCAACTGCATATTTTTGGGCGATTTTTTCAACTAGTGTCTGGGGCATTTATTCTCCTAAGCTTTGAAAGGTTCAAACGAGACAAAATCTGCGTGATGAACAATAATCGCTTCAACACTTCTCTTAGCATTATCACCTTCTTTTGCATGATACGCAATTATATGCTGAACTTCAGGTGGTAATCCAAAACGGTCAGCAATTGCAACACCGCTGAAAGGGTGACGTAAAAGTTTTCCGGCTTTACTTGTTGTTAATTTTCCATCAACTTTATCATATTCAACTAATTTACCAACATCAATCAGAATTGCTCCTGAAATCAGTAAATCCATATCAATTTTTATTTCATCACCAAAATTTTCTTTCATCTTCTTTGCGATATCAACAGAAAGCTGGACTGCAGTTCGCTTGTGATTCATAAAAGTGATATTGCAATCCTTGATTAAAAGAGAGAAAGGTATTACCTCTAAATCTTCTGCTGAAATCACTGAATTCTCAATTGCATAAACCCAGCAATCAAGGGTCTTCTCTCTTAATTCTTTATTTTGAATCCAGCTTATTTCAGGCCAGATTTTTAAAACTTTATCTCTCATTAATATTCTCCGGATTTAATTTGTCATTCTGAGTTCCGACCATGTCGGGACGAAGAATCTCAATACAAGATTGAAGAGACTCTTCACTCCGTTCAGAGTGACTATTTTAAATAGTTTCTTTACTTAACTCTCTTCCATTTAACAATACATTATAAGCTTTTATTCCAAGCAAGACAGCAAGTGTAAAAAGTAGAATCGAAATAATGGAAAGAGTATAATTATTAATTACAAAATTCTGATAAACTAACATTCCCAAAGCAGTTAAAGTAACAGCGAACATAAAAATCATTGGTATTAAAACGAATAAATATCCTTTTTTAAGATTTGCTACCCAAACCGTTAAAGCAAGCAAAGCTAGTGCTGCGAGCAACTGATTAGCACTTCCGAAAACTGGCCATATGGACATTGTCTTTCCACTGAATGTAAGTGCTGCACCAAATCCAATTGTTATTCCAGTGGCTACAAATCTATTTGTGACAAAGGCGGGTTTTTCAGATTTATCTTTTGATTCAAAATATTCCTGAAACATAAATCTTGCTAATCTTGTTGCTGTATCAAGTGATGTTAAAGCAAAGGCTGATACTGCGAGTGCCGTAAATGTTTCTGCAAGTGGAATTGAAATATTTAAAACGGGTATTGCATTTATAAATCTTGCCACACCGAGTGAAAATGCCGGAACCGGACCTTTTTAAGAATATTTATGAATTCTTCATTAACCATAGAAGCGACTGCAATCAAAGAAAGAACAGCGAGTAATCCTTCGATTAGCATCCCACCGTAACCAATAACTTTTCCATCAGTTTCTCTGTTCAATTGCTTCGCTGTTGTTCCGCTACCAACAATTGAATGAAATCCGCTTATTGCACCACAGGCAACAGTTACAAAAAGTGCTGGGAACAGATATCCAACTTTATCTAAAGAAAAGGAATTGAAAGCAGGAATATTTATTGTAGGTGCAGCGAACAAAATTCCAATTAATCCGCCAGCCATCAAAGCATAAAGAAAAAATGAGTTAAGATAATCTCTGGGTTGAAGTAAAATCCACACCGGCACTGTTGAGGCAATGAAGATGTAACCAAATAATATTAGCTGCCAGGTAAGAGCATCAAGTTGAATTGGGAATAAATTGCCAGCAGGGATCGACGAGAAAAGCAAGATCACACCAACAATAGTTGCAATCCAAAGCGGGACATTCAATCTGTAAATTGTTATCCCAAATAGAACAGCTAAGATCATAAACAATATCGATGAAGTACCCGCGCTGGGAATGTGTGTGAAAGTATCTGAGACTATTATTGTGAATACAGCTATAACTAAAATCATAGTTGCCCAGGCAAAAACGAGAAAAAGTTTTTTACCGCCAATTCCAATATATGATTGAATTACGTAACCGATGGATTTACTTTGATGACGTACAGAAGCGACAATTGATGAGTAATCGTGGACACCACCAATAAAGATTGCACCAAAAACTACCCAGAGATAAACAGGAATCCACCCAAATCCTGCAGCAATTACAGGTCCGACTATCGGTCCTGCACCTGCGATCGAAGCAAAATGATGACCGAGAAGAACCGGAGCTTTAGCAGGGCAGTAATCAACTCCGTCGTACATTGTATGCGAAGGAGTTTCTTTGTTGTTATTTACTTCGAGTCGTTTAGTGACGAATCCCCCGTATAATTTGTAACCGATAATATAGGCAACAAGTGCTATTAGTACGAGTTCTATTCCGTTCATTTTTCCCTTGTAAAATGTGAAACGTCAAATGTCAAATGAGTTATTCTACTTAGCTTTTTCAATAAACTTAGAGAGTTTTGCAAAAAGTTCATTCAATTTTTCATGAAGCTCATTTACTGTCTGCGAGTTAAGATATCCTAATTCTTTAGCTATTTCAATGTGATTATCAACCTCAACTAATGATGATCTTGCAATTTCATAAAATCTTTTTCTTTCAACCAAACTTTTTCTCGATGCTCCTTCTGCAATATTAGCTGATATTGAAACTACTGCTCTCCTAGTCTGGTTAGTTAATCCGAATAATTCTTCTTTTGGGTAAGTTGAGGTTATCCGATATATCATTGAAACAAATTTTACTGCAAGTTGCCAAACGTCAAGATTTTTATGATTTAACTTTAGCATTACTTCGCCGAAAATTATTTTATAGTAGATGACTTTTTAAAAATCATTTGACCATTGACGTTTACCGTTTCACAATTTTGAAATTATTTCATCCGTCATTTGCTGAGTAGTTGCAGCACCTTTTTGAAAAACATCTCTTCCACCACGAAGTTTCATCATATCATATGTTTTAACTTTTCCTTCTTCAATAACTTTGGCAATTGCATTTCTGATTTTATCAGCCTTACTTGTTTCACCTATATGATCAAGCATCATACAAGCACTCATTATCATTGCAATCGGATTTACTATTGATGGATTCAGTTCCTGATATTTTGGTGCACTTCCGTGAGTTGGTTCAAATACTGCAACTTCATCTCCAATATTCGCACTACAAGCGAAACCAAGTCCGCCGATCAATCCAGCAAAACCATCTGAAATAATATCGCCAAACATATTTTCTGCAACAACAACACCATAGTCTTCAGGATTTTTTGTAAGCCACATCATTTGTGCGTCTATGTTTGTATCCCATAAAGAGATCTCAGGATATTCTTTAGCGATTTCTTTACCAATCTTTAACATCATTCCTGAAGTCTCACGTAATACATTAGGTTTCTCACAGACGGTAACGTTTTTATAACCATATTTCTTGGCATATTCAAATGCAGCACGAATAATTCTTATTGCTGCAGATTTTGTTATCACTCTTGTTGAAATGGCAAGCTCTTCATTTGGTACATCTTTAAATTTTTTCCACTTAGCATGCGACTCAAATGCAGCACGAACATTGGCTGGTGGATTTGTCCATTCGATTCCTGCATATAATCCTTCAGTATTTTGTCGAAATATCACGGTGTTTACAATTGGTTCTTCAAATCCGCCTTTTCCATTTTTACGAATGAAGTTCAATGGATTTCCTTTAAATGATATGCAAGGTCGCACACAAATATCAAGATTAAAATGTTGCCGCATTCCGACTATCGGAGAAAAATAAGTATATCCTTTTCCTTTTAATGAAGGATCTAGTTCTTTATCTGCTGCATCTTTTGGTTTTGATGTTATCGCACCAAAAAGACCAATTTTATGTTTTTCAAGTAAATCAATTGTGCTTTGCGGAAGTGCATTACCTTCTTTGCACCAAAAATCCCAACCGATATCAGCGTGAACATATTCAGCTTCAAATCCTGTGGCGTCCAATATTTTGATTGCTTCTGGTAATACAGTTTTTCCGATGCCGTCGCCTGGCATTGACACGATGGTTCTTTTCATAAAACTTTCCTGAAAAAAGTGAAAAAATTGCTTTCGAAACTTAGATATTTAGCCTTAGCTAAACAAGGTTACACCCTATATGCAAAACTTAATTTTAAAATAATAAAGTATTAAATTGAATCAGAATTTTGATTTAATTATATCTCTAGCGATGCTCTTTATTTTGGTTCAATATCAGTTAGAATTTAATTATACTATTTTAATGTTATTATCGATTTTGGCTGAATTACTTCAAAAGTTAATTACTCATTTCTAATAAAGTGAATACAAAAATTTGAGGGAAGAAATAAAAAGTCTTCAATTCGGATTATTAAAAGCTACTAATGTTATTCGGGACTCTTTTACCAAGGAAGAATTTAATGAAGCTTTAAAAATTATTGGTGAAGCAGCTCAATTAGGTCGCGTTTATGTTTGCGAAAATCACAAAAATAAAGCGACAGAAGAAATTTATTTCAAAATCATATTTGAATGGACTGCTGATTTAAATAAAATTAATGTTGAAGCGATAGACTCAAAAAAGATTTTATATTCACAATTCAGCTTGCTAAAATTATATGAGAACCTTTCCCAAGGGAATCCTTTGAAATTTATTTTAAATAATTTACCCGGTGATTTGAAAAGCTGTTTTAATGACAAAAGGGTTAAATCTATAATTTTTATACCAGTAATGGTTAAGAATACATATTGGGGATTTTTTGGATTTGAAGAATTTAAGTTAGATAGAAACTGGACTGACGAGGAAGTTAAAATATTTTCTGAGCTGGCAATAGTATTTGCCGATTCGATAGAAAACAGAGATGACCTTAAAAGTTTTAATACAGAAAAGAAAAATCAAACCATAAAACTGGTTGATGCACAAAGTATAATTTCTCTTTTTGAAGAAGAAAAGCCAGGAGTCGATTTTTTTATCGATCTTTTCGATATCCTGTTGAAAGATATTCCTTCTGTAAGTATAGAAATAGAAACCGCAGTTAAGAATCATGACTTTGAAAACCTTAAATTTTATTCTCATAAGCTGGGAGGAACTTTAATAGTACTTGGTGCAAAGAGTACACTGGACACGTGTAATCGGTTAGAAAACATTGCGCGGGAAAAAATAATTGATGAAAAAGTTCAAAACCTTTATGCCGTATTACAGAAAGATTTAAATCAGATTTTAAATGAGATAAAAATTTTGCGTGGAAATTATTTTAAATTCGCAAGCCTTTGAATTCATAAATGTCGTCAACAAAAAATAAACCTGCCAGACTTAACCGATCACTTCGAATAGAAAAGAATGAAATAAAAAAATATTCTTCCGGGCTTATAACTTTAAAAAATAAAGTAAGTGCTCATTCAATTATAAATAAAGTAATTAATCAGGATATTTTTGATGCTGTTAATTACCTACCTGAAAATTTTGTAGACCTCCTGTTTATTGATCCACCTTATAATATGACAAAAAAATTTAATCTTGTTTCATTCAAAGGTATGGAAAATACAGAATATGAAAACTGGCTTGATTCCTGGCTAAGCAAATTGATCAAAATATTAAAGCCTGATTCTTCAATCTACATCTGTGGTGATTGGAAATCTTCTTCCTCTATTTTTCGGGTTGGATCAAAATATTTTCAGGTTAGAAATCGAATAACGTGGGAGAGAGAAAAGGGAAGGGGGGCACATAAGAACTGGAAAAACTGTAGTGAAGATATTTGGTTCTTTACAAATTCAAATAAATTTACGTTCAATGTAAATGATGTAAAATTGAGAAGAAAAGTTTTAGCTCCCTACAGAGATAGAAATAAAAATCCTAAAGATTGGAAAATTAGTAATGATGGAAATTTCAGGGATACCTTTCCATCAAACATCTGGAATGACATTTCCATTCCTTTCTGGTCAATGCCTGAAAACACAGAGCATCCTGCACAGAAACCCGAAAAGCTTTTAGCTAAATTGATACTGGCAAGTACAAACAAAGGCGATCTGGTTTTCGATCCATTTCTGGGTTCGGGGACAACTGCTGTGGTTGCTAAAAAAATAGGAAGAAATTATTCGGGTGTAGAAATTGATTCTTATTATTGTACTCTTGCAGAAAAAAGGCTAGAGTTGGCTGAAAAAGATAAAAGAGTACAGGGATACGATGGTAATGTTTTTTGGGAAAGAAACACTTTGATGGAACAAGTCAAGAGACAAAAATCAAAAGTCAAACGAAAATGAATATTTATTTTTCGGTTTATTCATTAACTT
>JARRKF010000103.1:0-4961 GCA_037388405.1 Ignavibacteriaceae bacterium
TGAAAAAATTTTAGTTCTAAAGGGAAATGAGATAAGGAGTATCCTTAGAACATCAGATAATAAAGGAATTTTATGGAGTACTATGTTTGATGTTTCGATGAATTCTAACTCGATTACATTAACAGGAAATGGATTTGGTCATGGTGTTGGACTTTGTCAGTGGGGAGCGATTGCAATGTCAAGAAATGGAAAGAATTTCGATGAAATATTACAACATTATTATCCTGGAACTCAACTAAAAAAATTGAATGATTAAAACAAAACAACAAGTTTATCTTGCTTCAAAATCTCCACGAAGACGTAAACTGTTAAAGCAATTGGGGATTAAATTCAGAGCGTTTTCAGTAAATACAATAGAAGATGTATTAGATGGTGAACATCCAATTGATTGCGTAAAAAGACTGGCAAAGAAGAAAATGAATAAAGCAGAAGCTAAAACAAAAAATGCAATTTTAATTACTGCTGACACAATAGTTGTTCTCGATAAAAAAGTAATAGGAAAACCAAAGAACAGAAAAGATGCAATTAGAATTTTAACATTACTTAGCGGACGAGTTCATACAGTTTATACAGGTTTTTGTGTAAAGAATCAAATATCTAACAAGTCAATTCTGGATTTTGAAAAAACTAAAGTTGAATTTCGTAAACTTAATAGAGATGAAATTATAGATTATGTTAATGGGGGAAGTCCAATGGATAAGGCCGGTGCGTATGGGATACAGGATGATTTCGGTGCTGTTTTCGTAAAACAAATAAATGGCTGTTACTATAATGTTGTAGGATTACCTTTAACTAAATTATACAACTCCCTTAGAAAATTAACCTGACTTGCTAAAAAAACTTAAACAAAGAATTATTTTATCCCTAATACTTGCAGGAGCCATTTATCTCGCTTTTACAATTTATGCAGATTTTAATCAGGTTGTAAAAACTTTTGAAAGATTTAATTGGCTGCTTCTACCGGTTCTTCTGTTGCTTTCATTTTTAAATTACTTTACAAGATTCTTTAAATGGGATTATTATTTATCGATTGTCGGTGTGGAAATAAAAAAGATTGATTCGTTTTCAACATTTATGTCAGGTTTGATAATGAGCGTTACACCGGCAAAACTTGGTGAAGTTTTAAAATCGGTTTTGGTAAAGGAAGTAACGGGAGTTGCAATTAGTAAAACAGCCCCTATAATTTTTGCAGAAAGAATAACCGATTTTTTATCCCTATTAATTCTTGCAATTGCCGGTGCGTATTTATTTAACTATGGAGGAAATATAACCCTCATTATAGCAGCATTTATAATTCTTTTAATATTTATAGTCAGCAATAAAAAAATTGCTCTGCCTATAATTAATTTTTTTGAGAAGATCCCCATTATAAAAAATTACATTCATCACATTCATTTAGCTTATGAAAGTTCATATCAATTATTAAAACCAAGACCATTGATACAAATGACTCTTTTAAGTTTGATTGCATGGGGTTTTGAATGTTTCGGATATTACATCATTCTCATTAACTTTGAATTAAATATTGATCTTCTCTGGGCTTTCTTCAGTTATAGCTTCTCAACTATTGTCGGAGCTATTTCGATGTTCCCAGGTGGTTTAGGTGTAACGGAAGGATCTTTAACTTTTCTTATGGTTCAAAAGAAAGTTGCAACTGATGTCGCGGTTGCTACAACATTTTTAATTAGAGTAGTAACTCTCTGGTTTGCTGTTTTAGTTGGTATTGTTAGCCTAAGCCTTTATCAAAAAAGATACGGTTAAATAAAAATAGAATCAGATTAATCTCTCTTCTATTGGATATTGTTTTTACTATCATAACAAATAATTGATTTTGTGCACAAACGTTGCAGTCGTTCCAAAAAAATCTAAATATTAAGTCCATTTATTTTTTATTACAGAAAACAGCATAATTAAGCGATTTTCCTTGATTTTAAGCCTTCTGGTTGGTAATTTTAAATCCTAATAATAAAAGGAGTATACTATGGGACAAGGAAATAATTTTAACAAAGGATTTTTGGTTGGATTTTTTGCTGGTGGAACTATTGGAGCAGCAATTGCTCTTCTTTTTGCACCTAAAACTGGTAAAGAGTTAAGAAAAGATATCAAGGATATTAGTGAAGAATACCTTGATGAGGCAGATAAATATTTGTCCCAGGCAAAGGAAAAAGCTGTCGATTTAATTAATGAAGGTAAAAAAAGATCAGATAAATTAGTTAAGGACGCAAAAGATAAATCTGACCAGCTTATGAAAGATGCAGAAAAAGTTTATAAGGATGCAAAGGGTAAGGTTTCTGAATCTTATAAAACAGGCAAAGAATCCTATGAACAGAAAAAGGATCAGATAAAAGATGCTATTAAAGCCGGAGTAGATGCTTATAAAGAATCTAAAAAGTCCGAAGAGTAATTTCTCTAATGACTTTAATTGATATTTTAACAGTCGTAGTTCTTGTACTGGTTTCGGCTCTTATCATTTTTTTGATAATCTATCTAGGGAAAATTACAAAATCGATCCAGGAACTTCAGAAAGATATTAGCGATCTTTCTGAAACAGTGGAGCCTTTGATCAACTTAATGACAGAAGTAACTTCAAAAGTATCTGAATTAACTGATCGTGCTCATACACAACTGGATTCAAGCAAAAAGATTATTGATAATATTAAAGATAGGGTAGATACGATTCTTGAATTTGAAGAAAAGGTAAGAGCCGGAATACAGGGACCGGTTATGAGTTTTATTAATCAAATTAAGGCTATCTCGAACGGAGTAAATACTTTTCTCAGCTACCTTAAAAAATAAATTTCATACAAAATATATTCTTCCAGGAGGGTTCCATTGAAAGAGATCATTTCAGAGGCTATTCGAAATATTGCGTTAGTTGGTCACGGTGGAAGCGGTAAAACATCGTTATCAGAAGTACTTTTATATACCGCAAAAGAAACAAACAGAATAGGCAAAATTGAAGAGGGGAATACGGTATCGGACTACACACCCAATGAAATTGAAAAACAAATTTCTATTTCTTCTTCACTAATGAACCTAGAATGGAATAACACAAAGATTAATATAATAGATGCACCGGGTTTTTCTGATTTTATCGGCGATGTAATTAGTGCATTAAAAGTTTGTGATACTGCAGTGATGGTAGTTAAGTCCGCAGAGGGAATTGAAGTAGGAACAGATACAGCAAAAAGTATAATTGACGAATATAGTTTACCAGCTTCATTAATTATAAATAAAGTTGATAGTGAACATTCTGATTTTTTTAAGATATTCGAGGACTTTAAGGAAAGAATTCATCCTGGATCGACTATTATAACTTTTCCTATTTCTGAAGGAATTAATTTTAATGGTGTGATTGATATTATTACGATGAAAGCTTATACCTATGGTGAATCAGGAAGCAGAAATGTTTCAGAAACTGACATTCCAGCAAACTTGAAGGAACAGGCAGAAAATCTTAGGACACAATTAATCGAAAAAGTAGCTGAAAATTCTGAAGAACTGATGAACAAATATTTTGAAGAAGGTTCACTTTCCGAAGATGATCTAAAGAAAGGATTACGTTCTTCAATTATTAATAGAAACCTTTTGCCTGTATTTGCAATCTCAGCAACAAAAGTAGTAGGGATAGATAACTTCCTTAATTTTGTAAGCAATTATTTTCCTTCTCCTGTTGATAGAGGTACAGTAAGTGCAAAACTTGCGGAAAAGAATGAACCTTTATCAGTTAAAATAGATGCCACAGGTGAACCTGTGCTGTTTGTTTTCAAGACTATCTCTGAGCAGCATGTTGGTGAACTTTCATTATTTAAATTATATTCTGGTACGGTTTCTCCTGGATTGGATCTTTTGAATGAGAGCAATAATAAAACTGAGAGATTAAATCAGCTTTTCACTTTAAATGGGCATAACAGAAAAGAGATTTCTCAAGTTGTCGCAGGAGATATAGCTGCGGTTGTTAAATTAAAAGATACCCATACTAATAATACACTTGCTTCAAGAAATTACTCTGTAATTTTGAATCCTATAAAATTTCCTGAACCAGTAATCAGAGGCGCAATAAAAGCAAAAGCTAAAGGCGATGAAGATAAAATTGCAACAGGTCTGCACACCTTGCATGAAGAAGATCCTTCATTCAATGTGAATTTCGATCCGGAAATTTCTCAGACTATAATTTCAGGACAAGGTGAACTTCAATTGCTACTTGCTGTAAAACGACTTAAAGACCGCTATGGTGTTGAAGTGGATCTTGTAGAACCAAGAATTCCGTACAGAGAAACAATTAAAGCAACAGCAAACGATGTTGAGTACAAACATAAAAAGCAATCAGGGGGTCGCGGACAATATGGGCATATTCATATTAAAATGGAACCTCTTCAAAGAGGTAAAGGATTTGAATTTGTTGACGCAATTGTTGGTGGTGTAGTTCCCGGAAGATTTATTCCCGCTGTGGAAAAAGGGATTATTGAAACGATGACTAAGGGTGTCTTAGCTGGAAATAAAGTCGTTGATGTAAAAGTGACTCTTTTTGATGGGACTTATCATACAGTGGATTCTGATGAAATGTCGTTTAAGATTGCGGCTAGTCAGGGATTTAAAAAGGGATTCCTCGAAGCTAAACCTGTTTTGCTTGAACCTATTTATGAAGTTGAAATAAAAGTGCCTGAAGAATATATGGGCGATGTTATGGGTGATATATCCAGTAAACGTGGAAAAATTTTAGGAATGGATAGTGACGGACGATTTCAAATTATTAAAGCTCTGGTTCCGTTGGCTGAACTTTACAAATATTCCTCACACCTCCGCAGTTTAACTCAAGGCAGAGGAGTTCACACTCGAAAGTTCGATCATTATGAAGAAATGCCTAAAGAGATTGAGCAGAAAGTAATTGAGGAATACAAGCGATCCCGGGAAGAAGAAAATTAATTTTTCTATCAAAATTATCGAGTTGAATTAATTTT
>JARRKF010000104.1:0-4947 GCA_037388405.1 Ignavibacteriaceae bacterium
ACCGGCACCGCATCCTGAAGCTGGGTTCTTCCTAGTTTAATTGTTCCGCCAAACTCTTTTTCTTTTTCCTGAAGTTTTCCTTGAAGTAAAGCAAAACTTTCCGTTAGCTTCCTGAGCAGATTTATTGAAGCAATCTTTAAAGCTGTAATGTAAGTATCATTGGTTGATTGCGACAGGTTCACATCATCTATCGGATGAATAAATTCGTAATCACCAAAATTCTTTCCAGCAAGTTCCAAAGCTTTATTTGCAATCACTTCATTTATGTTCAGATTGAGAGAAGTACCTGCACCACCCTGATATGGATCAACAATTATCTTTTCGTAAATAGTAAGTGACTTTCCATCGATTGCACTTTCCGTTTCCTGAAGCAAATCATCAATTGCGTTAATTATAAGTTCTGATTTTTGTTTTGAAATTAATCCGGCCTTAACATTAGTAGTTACTGCTGCAAGCTTAACTTGCAGATACGCTTTTATAAATTGTGGGTTCGTTTTTTCTTCGGACAATGGGAAATTATTTAGTGAGCGCAATGAATGAATTCCGTAGTAAGCCTTCGATGGAATTTCCATCTTGCCAAGTGAATCTTTTTCTATTCTTTTTTCTCTGGTGATCATGATCCCCAAAAGTCAAAAAGTGTTCCATCAGAAGCATAATAAAAGCATAAAATTATTTGATTTAAGTGATGTTAAAGCTTGATTCGTTTTTTAAGGTATCATTAATAAAAAAACCTTTCTCTCTTTTAAGAATCTCCTATCAATAAACAAGTAATAGAAAGTTCATTCGCTTTATCCCCGTGGTATGTTAATTGAATTCTTTTCATAAGAAAAAGTAATTGCTAAATAGCAAGAGTAAGGACACACAATATGGAATTTATAAACGAAGACTATATTAATTATTTGCTGGAGAGTGAAGAACTTTTTGATGAAAATTATCAGAAAGATTTAATACAAAAAGGTTCAGAAGCAAAGGGACTTAACCTAAAAGAAGCTGCTGCATTACTAAATATCAACTCGCCTGAACTTCTTGACGATTTGTTTCATACCGCAAAAAAAGTTAAAGAAAAAATTTACGGAAACAGACTTGTATTGTTTGCCCCTCTCTACATTACTAATGTTTGCGTTAATAACTGTTTGTATTGTGCATTCAGAAAAGATAACAAAGAACTGAAGCGAAGAACTTTAACTTTGGATGAGATAGAAGAAGAAGCAAGGTTCCTTGTATTAACAGGACAAAAAAGAATTCTTCTCGTTGCCGGCGAACATCCCAAAAAAGCAAGTATGAATTTTATTGGAGAAGCGATAAACAAAATTTACAGCATCAACCTTGATGGTAACAACATCAGAAGATTAAATGTAAATACCGCTCCTTTAACACTGGATGACTTTAAGCTACTTAAGAGTTTCGGAATTGGGACTTACCAGTGTTTTATGGAAACCTATCACTATCGAACTTACAAAGTAATGCATCCGGAAGGACCTAAGAGAGATTATGCCTGGAGGTTGTATGCGATGGATCGTGCGCTGCAGGCAGGAATTGATGATGTTGGAATCGGCTCTCTGTTTGGTTTAACAAATTACAAGTTTGAAACTCTTGGATTGCTTAATCATGCATTCGATCTTGATTACAAGTACGGTATTGGTCCTCATACAATTTCGATTCCAAGACTTGAGCCGGCGTTGAATGCACCTGCAGCACTTAATCCTCCCTATGCAGTTGACGATATTTCATTTAAAAAATTAGTTGCTGTAATAAGACTTGCGGTTCCTTATACAGGAATAATTTTATCAACAAGAGAACGAGCGGAATTAAGAAGAGAATTATTTGAAGTTGGTGTTTCACAAATTAGTGCTGGAAGCAGAACAGCACCGGGTACTTACAAGGAATCGCAGGAAAGTATAGATGAACATGATCTTGAACAGTTTCAGCTTGGAGATCACCGCTCACTTGATGAAGTAGTTAAAGATATAACTTCACTCGGATATATGCCGAGTTTCTGCACAGCTTGTTACCGTTCTCAAAGAACTGGCGACAGGTTTATGGAGTTAGCAAAAACCGGAAACATCGGAAAAATTTGTGTGCCGAATGCGATGGCTACATTCCGTGAATATCTGAACGATTTTGCAACTAACGAAACAAAAACTATCGGAGAGGATTTTCTTCAGACTGAACTTAATAAAATAGAAGGTGTCACCAGGAAAAAGACTGAAAAAATGATCGAAAGAGTTAACGAAGGAGAAAGAGATATTTATCTTTAATTGAAAATGAACCTTGATACAATTTTAAATAAAGAAGAACTGAATAAAAGTGAAATGGTTTTTCTTTTGTCATTGCAGAAAAATGAAGACATTGAGAAGCTGTACCTCCGCGCTGATGAAATAAGAAAAGAATATTGCGGCGATGAAGTTCACTTGAGAGGTATTATTGAATTCTCAAATTATTGTGATCAGAATTGTTTGTATTGCGGTCTTCAAAAATCAAATAAAAATTTGCAGCGCTATCGGATGACGAAAGATGAAATTATCGCAACAGCCGGAAGGATTACTGAAACTGGACTCAAAACAGTCGTGCTGCAATCAGGAGAAGATCATTTTTATTCAAGGTCTCTTGTCACTGATATTATCATCTCAATAAAAGAAAAGTTTGATAGCGCAATAACATTAAGTATAGGTGAAAGAGGAAGAGATGAGTATGAGGAATGGAAAAATGCTGGTGCAGATCGCTATCTTCTGAAACATGAAACTGCAAATGAGCACTTATATTCAACCTATCATCAGCACGAAAAGTTGAAATCGCGATTAGACCATATCCACTGCCTGAAAAAAATCGGATACCAAACAGGAAGCGGAAACATTATCGGATTACCCGGACAAACAGTTGAGGATATTGCCGACGATATTCTTCTCTGCAAAGAACTGGATTGCGATATGTGTTCATTCAGTCCGTTTATTCCCTCGCACGATTCACCATTTAGAGAGATACCGCCAGCCAACGCTGAACTAACCTTAATGACAATTGCTGTTGCCCGAATAGTTTTAAAAAATGTTCATATACCTGCTACAACAGCTTTGTCAACTTTAATTGGAAATGGTGAAGAAGCAGGATTAAAAATAGGTGCAAATGTCATAATGCCGAACTTTACTCCCTTACCTTATCGTGACAATTACAAGATATACAAAGACAAAAAAACATACGACACGAATATTTATTTGGAAGAATTAGAATTAATATTAAATAAATTAGACCGAAAAGTTGGGGAAGGAAAAGGTCACTCGTTAAAACCGATTCATATTTAATAAGCTTCTTTAAATCTTTTTTTCAATTCTAACATTCCTCTCGGATCTCCAATAATAGTCAAACGGTCTCCTTCCTCAAGAATAGTATTTCCTTTAGGAATTATTGTTTGCCCTGCTCTTCTGAGAATTGCAACAAGACAACCCTCTGGAAATCTTATATCCTTAAGTGCTTTACCAATAAAATCTTTACTGGAATTTTCATGCTGAATGAAAAGAGACAGGCTTCGGTCTTCATGAATCAGTGCTTCCTTAAGTTCCTGATCATCTTTTGCGTTAAGCCATTCATCAGCAAATCCTTCTTCATCAACTCTGCCTGCAATCTGAGCTAAAATTCTTAAATGCTGTGTTGGATCTTTTTCCGGACTTACAAGAAAGAATATTGCATTTACGTCTGTTTCATCTTCTTTATCCGAATCTTTTAAAGGATCTTTAAATTTGATATGAATTCCCTTCTTTCCTCTGACAACAACAATTTCAGCCTGTGGTAATCCTGCTAACCGAAGATGTGGAAGCGCTATTCCATGCGTTACTGGTGTTGCTCCCATTCTGGTACCATTTAAAAATTGTTTTTCTATTTCGGATGGAGTAAAAGCAACAAACTGAGAAATCCATTCTGAAGCTTTTCTTGTAACATTTTCGAAACTATCTGAGTCTTCAAAATCCAAGACATGACTTCGTGTTACTATTTCATCAAAAGGATCAGTTTCACGTAAACCTTTTTCTTTTAGGATGCCTCTCATTTCAGTTTCCAATCCGCTATACCGGGAACGTCCAAGTCTTTCAAACAAATGATAAATGGCTCCTGTTCGTACAACTTTCTTTCTTGCATAATACAAGTACCAAATAGCGCCAACAGCAATTAATCCTAAGCTGAATAGTAGTGGTAAAATTCCCATTTGATAAATCAGAACATAGGGGAGAAAGACACCAAGTAAGTTCAACCAGGGATATAATGGAGTTTTAAAACCGGGGTCGTATGCTTCTATTCTACTTTCTCTGATTATTATTACTGCTAAACAAATCAAAGAAAAAACCATTAACTGAAATGTGCTTGCCAGTTTAGCTATACCTGTTGGATCTAAGAATGCAAGTAACAGAACAATTCCCCCAACTGTAAAGATAATTGAAATAATTGGAGTCCCCCATTTACTAAGTTTCTGAAAAAATCTTGGCAATAAATGATCTCTGCTAAGAGCTAGTGGATAGCGGGATGCAGCTAAGGTTCCCCCATTCGCGACTGAGATGAAAGCAAATATAGCAGCAAGTGAAAGAAGAAGAACACCAACTTCACCAAATATAACTTCGCCAGCGGCTGCCACAGGTGTCAGGTTTCCCATAAGATTTTTTATAGGTAAAACCCCTATCATAACACCGGTACCGAGTGCGTATACTAAAACAGCTGTACCGAGTGCCAGAAAAAGTCCTAAAGGAAGATTGGTTTCAGGTTTTTTAACTTCTTCAGCAAGACTGGCAATATTAGTAAGTCCTATATAACTTATATATACCAGACCTGCAGCGGAGAGAATGGAATTCCATCCAGATGAGAAAAAGTTTTTAAAATGATTATAATTCAGTTGAGGTAAACCGCCTGAAATAAAGAATAAAAGAAAAAACAACAGAAATGTTACCAGAATTATTTGAAGATGACCAC
>JARRKF010000104.1:4979-6531 GCA_037388405.1 Ignavibacteriaceae bacterium
GCTAAAAAGCCCTAAAATCAAAGCAATAACAATTGCGAATGGAATGATTCCTATATTTGGGAAGAAAAGGTGTACATAAGCTCCCATACCAATCAACGCAAAAGCAACTTTAAGTACCAGTGCAAGCCAGGTTCCGACTCCACCAATTGTCCCAATCATTGGTCCCATAGTTCTGTCGAGAAAATAATAAACTCCTCCTGCTCTGGGCATAGCAGTAGCAAGTTCGATTACACTAAGCATCGCGGGAATCAATGGAATGACAGCAATTAAATAAGCTAAAGGTAGAGCAGGTCCTGCTTCGATGGCAGCTAAACCTGGAAGGAGAAAGAATCCAGCACTTAAAGTAGTTCCGGTAGCTATTGCATAGACGTGAAAAAGAGAGAGTTCCTTTTTAAGTCTTTTCTTTTCAAACATAACAGAAATCTAACTAAAAAATTCATTTAAAGGAACTTTTTATTATCATTTTTCATTGATTATGGTTAATAAACTAACTTTTTATTTGACGCCCGACTATTAAACCGATATATTCGATAAGTTTGCATCCATCCATATTCTATTTCGTCTAAAGAATTTCATAGTATACTTAGCTACTGTGTCATAATTTTAAATTGAAAATAAGTTATGTTTAACAAAATCGAGGTGTTATTTGAAGTCATTAGCAATAGTGTCTTTTATACTGGTAATTGGTGGTTTGGTTGGATTTACAGTTATAAATAGCGAGATAATTGAAAAAAATGATCAGATTCTTACAGAAGAATTTGTTCCGGAAACGATAACAGAAAGCACAGTTAATACTTCATCAATTGAGTACGTTAATCGTGGAACTATGAAGGCATCGTGGTATGGACCCAAGTTTCATGGAAAATTAACTGCAAATGGTGAGATTTATGATCAAATGGCATTAACGGCAGCTCATAAATCACTTAAATTTGGAACCTTATTAAAAGTCACAAACCCAAAAAATGGCAAATCAGTAATCGTTCGTATCAATGATAGAGGTCCTTACGTTGGAGATCGTGAATTGGATCTATCAAAAGGATCAGCGATGAAGTTAGGCTTGATTAAAAGGGGCGTTGCCAGGGTTAAAATTGAAGAAGTTGAACTAAGAAATATAGATAATCCAGTAGCAATGGTTAACTAATAATTTCTACTAACTAAATTAAGCCCGGTCATTTCAGATCGGGCTTTTTTATTACATTTTATCAATCTCCATCCTTAAATTTGCTTTGGATCAAATTATTTTATTGAAAAATTGAATAAATAGAAACTATAATAGCTAACGGCAAAAGTTTTGATTTCAGAAAATGATAAATGTAAAAGCACTCCTGAGATTATTACTATGTTTAGGCCGGTTGGACCAACTGAACTTGAGTTGATTAAAAATTTAAATTGGTCTGCATTTCCATCAAGATTATTTGATCAATCTATATTCTACCCGGTTTTCAATCAGGAATATACTGAACATATTGCAAGGGATTGGAATGTAAAATTCAGTGGTTCAGGTTTTGTAACTAAATTTCAGATAGAAAAAAGTTTTATTGAGAAATTTGAG
>JARRKF010000105.1:0-4912 GCA_037388405.1 Ignavibacteriaceae bacterium
TGTGTTGACAGATATTTATTTTGTTAATCCTGATACAGGCTGGATTGTAGGATCACAATATGTTAATAATGCGCTTGACTCTGCTTTAATATTAAAAACAGATGATGGAGGATTAGACTGGACAACCCAATTCAAAGGAATAGCGGGTGAGATTGGCACCTCATTTAACTCAGTATATTTCATTAATGAACTCTCGGGTTTTGTTGCCGGCATATGGAGTAGTTTCTTAAAAACAACCAATGGTGGAACGGATTGGATACAATATGATACTAATTTACTTTCTTCCCTTAAATCGCTAAACTTTATTAATTTGTATGTCGGATGGGGACTTACTAACGATGGCAAAATTTTAAAGACTCTGGACGGTGGAGAAACCTGGGTTCAGCAGTACAGCGGAGATCTGGGTAAAATAAATGCATTTGATTTTTCTGATGGAAATAATGGTTGGGCTGTTGGTGAAAATGGTATATTGTTAAAAACCACGGATGGGGGGAATAACTGGGTAAATATCCGAAAAGGGCTTGTTGAACAATTGAAATCACTAAATTTCATAAATGGGAATAATGCCTGGGTTGTTGGGGGAAACAGCACAATATTAAACACAATTAATGGTGGCAATGAATGGAATTATCAAAATATTGATACAACAGTAAATCTGAATTCAGCACATTTTACCAGTGAAAATAATGGATGGGTAGCTGGTGAAAATGGGTTTATTTTGCATACTAGTAATGGTGGGACTAGCTGGAATCAACAGTTAAGTCAGACTACTTCTGATTTGCGAAGTGTTTATTTCATTAATGATCAATCTGGATGGATTGCAGGTGAAAATGGAATTGTACTAAATACTACAAATGGAGGAGCTTCCTGGACAACAAAGCAGGTTGGCTGGACTTAACTGGAAAATTTGAACTGTGTTTATTTCGTCAATGAAGACACCGGATGGGTATCAGGCGGCAGGATGGCAGCTGTTTGGTATGGCACCTTATATAAATCAATTGATGGCGGACAGAATTGGTCGTCAGTTGGACAAATAGGTGATGATATGAGCCTTATAATTGATATTTTTTGTCAGGGAAATTATGGATGGTTAATCGGTAGTTCAATAAATTCAAAAAAGAACTATGCCCGAACAACAGATGGAGGTTTAACCTGGACTAGTGAAGTGCTCAGTCATAATATGAGTAAAATCTTTTTCCTGAATGAAAATGTTGGTTGGATAGTCGGTGAAGGCATAATAAAAACTACTGATGGAGGTGGAAGCTGGACGTCATTAACGAGTTTCTGTGAACTTCCGTATGTGTTAACAGACCTACATTTTGTTAGTGAAAATGTGGGCTGGGTAATTGGGCAGAGCGGATCAATTCTAAAAACCACAAATGGCGGCGTGACATTCGTCGAAGAGAAAAAGGAAAAAGTAATCCCCTCATCATTGGAATTAGAACAAAACTTTCCCAATCCGTTTAATCCTTCAACCAAAATAAGATATTCTATTTCCCAACCATCAAAAGTCATTATAAAAATTTTTGATATTCTTGGCAGGGAAATAGAAACACTTGTTAACGAAGAAAAACCTGTAGGCACATATGAGTTAACCTGGAATGCTGTCACCCTGCCGAGCGGGGTGTATTTCTATCAAATAAATGCTGGTGAGTTCATCCGGACAAAGAAAATGTTATTAATCAAATAAGCTAAGAGGAGAGAAATCTCCCCATTCGTCTAACCACTCAGCGGAATTACAAAAATCAGGCAGTCCGCAAATATCCAGCGTCTGGTATATAATATCCGGAATCCAGTACCCTGGAACCGGCAATCAGGTCACTTTTTTATGGACTGACAAAATGACAAAACCCCCGGCATTATTCATCTATAAAATCCCGATTTTTAATGATTTTTCGGTGGCTTTAATTCCGTCTTAATTGGCCTTTAATTGGTCTTTAATTGGCCTTAAATCTTCCGGCACAAAACCGGTATGACATTTTTGTCAATTAATTGCTTCGGAGATTTTGAATTATTGGTAAAAAAGGACCTATCTATCTGTTCCGGAAGTTGCCTGAATTATTACTTAAGCAAGTCACGTGAAAAACTCCCGCATACCGCGGATGTTAGGCTTATAAGAGAATCAATACTTCTGAATACTGAAGAAAAGTTGGCTGGATTATACCCGGAATATCAGAGCCAACTGCGAGACTCGAACTCGCGACCTAATCATTACGAATGATTTGCTCTACCAGCTGAGCTAAGTTGGCTTTAAAAATAAAAATGGCAAATGCAAAATAACCATTTACCATTTTATAATACAAGATGATACTGAGTAATTATCTTAATTTCTTTTTATGACGATTCTTTCTCAGTCTTTTTTTCCTCTTGTGTGTAGCCATTTTATGGCGTTTGCGTTTTCTTCCACAAGGCATTATTTGCTCCTGTTTTATTTATTATGTGAATCTAATAATTCCTGAGCCTTTTTCCCGATATCGGAATTGGGATCGATCTGAACGGCTTTTTTAAGCCATTCCTTCGACTTTTCTAAATTTCCAGCTGTTAAGTTAACAATTCCCAGGTTTAAATACCCAATCTGATGCTTCGGAGAATACTGAAGGGCTTTTTCCATCTGTTTAATTGCCTCATCATAATTATGCAGATTGTAGTAGCAGACTCCCATATCAATACGTGCATCGGCATCAGTAGGCACTTTCTCAAGATACTTCTGATAGTCCATAATTGCCTGTTCGTACAAACCGGAATCATTCTTTAAATGAGCCAGTTCAAGCAGTGAGACTGTATCATTCGGATTGTTTTTTATCTTTGCCTCAAGATCATTTATTCTCTGGATATTATTTAGGTCAATACCAGAATTCTGATTGTTAAACTGGTTCTGCATAACACCTTTAGTCTCAGCCGTATCAAAAACACCGGAAGACCAGAGTATAATGAATACAACTACAACAACTCCTCCTAAGATCATCATCAGATTTTTCTGATTAAGCTCTTTGCCCTTTGCCGCAGGTTTTTTCTTAGAAGGCGGGGTTTTCGATCCGGACTGCTTCTTCGGAGGCTGTTTGCTTTTTGCTTTTACTTTCTTTTTCTCTTTAAAGACTTTCTCAACATGTCCTCCCTTTAAAGGAGCACCGCAGGCTTCACATACTTTACTGTCGGCGGAATTCTCTTCCCCGCAGTTATCACAAACAATTACTTCCTCAGTGTAAGTTTCCGCCGGTTTATCAGAACTGGCTTCTGCATCTACATCTCTTAAATCAAAACCGCAGGAAGGACAAAAATTATACTTCTGTTCAAGTTTAGCACCGCAAGAGGGACAAAATTTCACCATCAAATATTAACCTTCTTTTTCTTTCATTCCCGCATCAACCATCTCCTTAAAATCTTTGGAGAATTTAAATGTGGGGACATAATGTGCCGGCACAAATACCTGTTCTCCCGTTTTGGGATTGCGTGCCTGGCGTTCTTTTTTCATTTTTACTTTATAACTTCCAAATCCCCTGATCTCTATGTTTTTACCCTGTTTCAATGCATCGATAACGGTCCGGAAAAAACCTTCAATAATTGCTTCGGTCTCAAGTTTTGTTAAACCGGTACCCGTTGCCACTTTATCAACTATGTCTGCTTTGGTCATATTTCTCTCCCGCTTACTTGCTTAAAAATATTCTAACTCATTGTTATTTAATAAGTTAAATTATCAAAGGGGGATAAGAAAATCAATTATTTATACCGCTGGGTAATTTACAACACATCACAATTACCGTGTCCGGGGAGAAATTGTTCCATCTCAAAATGATAAATTTTTCTCTATAATATCAAAAAACAGGTGTCAAATATACGCTATTTTTTTATTTTATGAATGGTATAAATATTGTTAATTATATAAAAACTACAGTTCGTGTGTCGGTAAAATGGAACTTATTCAAATAATAGAATCTACTGTATTTATATTCAGTCTGGGACTCCTTGTGCTGCTCATACTGTCGTATCTCCTCTTTAAAGTAAAGAACAGGTCTTCGGCCCTTCCTGTATATAATCCTGATACAAGCGATCAAATGAAAATAACCTACGAAAAGCCAATTAAAGAAGAAAACATCGATTCTGAGCCGAAAAGAAGGGATAATAAAAGATTTACGGTTGTAAATGAAATAATGTGGGAATCAGATTACAGGAAAACAACCTCAAGACGCATTGAATCGAATTCACGGTACTATATTTACAAACCGGGACGAAACAGGATAATCACTAATCTTCAGTTATCGAAAATAAAGGAATAGTGTTAGTGTAAGTTCAAGTTTAAGTTCAGGGGAACAACTTTAGATCTCTAATTACCTGGCTGTTCGAAGGCCGTATTGGTTACCATTTTATGGGAATCATAAGGGGCCGGACTGCCTCCCAGATATTTATGAAACCACTCGAGATGTGCATTATAATAAAGCGGCATTGATTTAACGAAATCGGGCCAGTGGCCATCGTTTTTGAAAATTATCAGTCTTGAATCTATTCCCAATGTCTGAAGCGTTGTAAAGAACTGTATACTCTGGGTATAAGGAACACGGTAGTCCTTCTCGCCGGTTATAATCAAGGCAGGTGTTCTGAAATTTTCCACATAGTTTGAGGGTGAGTATTTTTTGTAAAGATCTGAATTCCATGGCTGCCCTTTCAGATCCCAGTTTACAAACCAGGTCTCCTCTGTAGCTCCCCAGAATGATCTAAGATCAAAGATTCCCATCATAGATGCCAGACATTTGAACCTGTGAGTCTGTGCCTCGAACCAGTCCATCATATAACCTCCAAAAGACCAGCCCATTGCACCTACTCTGCTGGTATCCACATAAGGCAGCTTTTCAAGTGCATCGGTAACTTTCATAAGATCATCAAATACTTTCCCGCCCCAGTCGCCGCTGATCTCATT
>JARRKF010000106.1:0-4880 GCA_037388405.1 Ignavibacteriaceae bacterium
CAATAAATGTTTTTGTTTCTACCACAAAATGACGAGTTATTTGAAATATATTATAAATAAATATTTTCTTTTTCAACTTCAGAAGAAAAACAGGAAATCGAATGAGCGGAAAAGAACAACATAAAACAGCGTCGAAGGATCGGATACCCAACGGTCAAAAGTTTGCCTACGGCTTAGGATCAATCGTAAATAACTTGCTTGGGGGTGCAATAGGTTATATGTCTATTGTGCTGAATGTAGGTCTCGGTATAAATCCTGCACTTGTTGGTACGCTTCAGGCAATACCTCGATTCACTGACGCACTAACAGATCCTATAATGGGATATATTTCTGACAATACTCGTTCTAAATACGGAAGACGAAGACCTTACATTTTTGTGGGTGCAATCTTCGTAGGACTTGTATTTGCCTTAATGTGGCAGCTGCCAGAAGGTTATAGTGAGATGTTTTATTTCTGGTTCTTTTCCGCTCATTCGATTTCCTGTTTTTCTTCTGAAGTTGAAAAAGAAAATATTTATTTATAATATATTTCAAATAACTCGTCATTTTGTGGTAGAAACAAAAACATTTATTGTTCTTTATAAACTCTTACATAATCGATTATCATACTTTGTGGAAACGGAGTTTCACTTGTGGGAAAACCAACATAGTTACCCCCGACAGCAACATTAAGTATCATGAAAAACGGATGATTAAAAACCCATTCACCCGATAGATCATCGGGCTTAATTTCCTGATAGAGCACATCATCAACATAAAATCTTATGTAATCTGTGCCCCACTCAACAGCAAACAAGTGAAAATCAGTATCAAATCTTGCTTGTTCAAAACCAAAACTTTTAGTTACACTATTTCCACCTGAATATCCTGGTCCATGCACAGTACCGTGAATTAAGCTAGTTTGTTGACCGCGGTATTCCATAATATCTATTTCACCACATTGAGGCCAACCAATAGTTTCAACATCAGAACCTAGCAGCCAGAATGCCGGCCAAATTCCCGGACCCCAGGGCAATTTTATACTTGCTTCAAATCTGCCGTAAGTCTGTTCGAAAAGTCCCTGTGTTTTTATTCGCGCTGAAGTAAACGCGCTGCCACCGAAAGATTCTCTTCTGGCAGTAATTACTAAATTACCACTCCCGTCAAGAGAAATATTCTCCGATCTATTGGTGTAGTACTGAAGTTCTTGATTACCCCAACCATTATCACCTGTTCCAATATCAAAAGCCCATTTTGTAGAATCGGGATTTTGACCTTGTGGTCCATCAAATTCATCCTGCCAGACAAGCTGATAATTTGGCACTTCCGGTTCCAGAGAGTTATCACAGGATGGAACTATTAAAAGGATGACGGAATAAACCAAAAAAAGTAATGTATGTTTCGAATATGTCTTCATAAACACTCCTGTTATTTCTGACTTCTTTAATTTTTATTTAATCACTGCCGGAACTATTTGCTTCCGTAAAATTTTCGGATCAATAAAGGCTTGTTCGATCGCCAGCGTTGCAGCACCAATGGCAATTCCTTTTGATCCAAGCTCACTTGTTTTTAATTGTGTTTTACTAATAGTACTCACCAAAGCAGAAGCTTCGATTTTTTCCCTGATTGGTTTTAAAACCAACTCGCCAAGTCTTGATAGACTCCCACCAATAATAACCATCTCAGGATTTGTTAGGTTTACAATACTTGTTATTGCGCTTGTCAGATATGTAGTTGCCTCCGAAACAACTTGAATAGCTAACGGATCTCTATCCAGAGCAGCTTTTTCAATATCGATTATACCTACTTCTCTGTTCACAAGCGAACTATCGGGGTACAAGGTTGAAAGTGTTTTAACTCTTTCTATTAATGCCCAGGCAGAGATAACAGTTGCCAAACATCCTCTTAATCCGCATCCGCACAATCTCCCATTGGGATCAATCGGCATATGACTCATTTCACCGGCAATTCCTCTGGAACCACGATATAGTTTGCCACCGAAGATATAGCCAGCACCAATTCCATTGGATATTTTTATATAAATCAGATCGTTGACATTATTGCCTGCACCCCACCAGTTTTCAGCCAAAGCACCAAGGTTCGCATCATTATCTAAATAGACCGGCACGCCATATTTTTCACGTAATCTTTCCAGTCCGCTTTTACCATGCCATCCGGGAATTATAGATTCGGATAAATACTCAGGACGAATTGGATCGACCGGGCTTGGAACAGCAACACCTATACTGAGAAGTTTATTGTAGTTTAAATTTTTTGAAGAAAGAGATTCATTACAAAGTTCATTTATTAACTGATGAGTTCCTTCTGAATCTTCTCTAACAGGAAAATCTTTTTCATTCCAAAAAAGTAGTTTCCCTCTTAAATTTGTCATCGCAACAGAAACGTGAGTAGCACCAATATCAATTCCTAGAATTACTTTAGCATCATCCTGGAATTCTAGTACGATTGGTTTTCTTCCCCCACTGGATTTTCCGATTCCTACTTCAGCAACCAGGCCTGTTGGCAGCAAATCTTTAACAATTTCTGTTACGGTTGAACGGGATAAATTCAACTGCCTTGAAATTTCGGCTCTCGAAATTTGATGTTCGTGCCAAATTAGTCTAAGAACCGAATCTTTCAACGAGAGTTTATCTTGTTGATCTATTTCGATTTCTGGATTACTATTTATTCTATACATTTTCTAGCATTTTAAATGCAATTGAGTCTTCATTTATTTATGAAATAATACGTTATCAACGTAAACCGTGTTTGGGTCACCAGATATTATTAACTGTGCTAAATGACCCCGAGTTGTTAATCCTGTAAAATTTGATAAAGGAATATCAAAGCTTACCCACTCACCAGTGACTAATGGAGGTGTTGAGTTTGCATTAAATGTTAACTCATGCTCAACATCGTCTCCTCCACCAAAAACTCCATCAGCTCCGAAATCCACAAGTTTAATTTTGAACACAGCAGGAAGTGCTGTTGGATCGGGAGTCCAGATATCCATGCGAAAATGTGTCATCGAAGAAGCATCAACTGTTTGATTGATAAATTCAATTCCTGCAAAAACCAGGTTTGTATATAACTTGGTATCGTTACCTGCTACTTGAACATCTGCTACATCTGCATTATCCCAAACAGCTGACCAGGTATCAACTGGTACATTTGTATATGGATTGCTGAATAATGAAACTACATCAGCCGCAGGATACGTTGGGTTAGGAGCTGGTGTTGTAGGCTCTGAGCCTCCCCCTTCTTCTTTATAGAAAAACACATTGTCTACATACACTGTGGGTAGATCGCCGGATATAACCAGCTGTGCTAAATGTTGTTTTGTAGTTAATCCTGTGAATAATGATAAGGGAACATCAAGTTGAACCCATTCACGGGTTGCCAATGCTGGAGCTGTATTTGCAGTAAAAGTAATTTCTGAAGATACATCATCTCCGCCACCGAAAACTCCATCTGCACCAAAGTCAACCAGTAGCACTTTAAATTCTGCAGGTGGAACTGTTGAGTTTGGAGTCCAG
The DNA here is from genome assembly GCA_037388405.1 of Ignavibacteriaceae bacterium. GTDB lineage: Bacteria > Bacteroidota > Ignavibacteria > Ignavibacteriales > Ignavibacteriaceae > IGN2. The sequence continues at coordinate 3,516 of JARRKF010000106.1, forward strand.
ATGTCCATATGGAATCGTGTCATTGAAGTAACATCAATGGTCTGTGAAGCGAATTCAATACCATTGAAATTTAGGTTTGTGTAAAGTTTTACGTCATCACCCTGAATTTGAATTTCATTTAAGACTGCTGTAGAATACAGCCAACCAGTTGCCCAGGTATCAACCGGTACATTAGTATATGCATTACTAAATAGTGAAATAACATCTTCCGCCGGAACTGTTGGAACAGGTGCAGGCTCAGGGGATTCTTCAACGGTAACCGTGATTGATCCAGTAGCGTTCATTGATCCAAATTTTGCGGTTACTTTAGCGGTGCCTAATCCAACAATAGTAATCTGTCCATATTCATTAACCGAGGCTACTGACTCATTGTTTGAAGAAAAAGTAAAATAAGTCGGTGACACATCAACTCTTTGGTCTGTTCCATATGGCATATTAAATAGTACATATATGTCGCCAATGTTTAGTGTCTGACCAACGATCGCAATGGTGTTTTGATCTTGTCCATTTAATATAAAGGGTCTTGGATGAGCAACAGTACCGAGTTTTTCAAACTTAACCTCATCGAACCAGATTGTATAACCTCGATCGTTTTCTGGTCCTTCGGAATAGAAAAACATTCCCCTTTCTTCCGTAAACCTGCTTGGGTCCGGTATAGGTATAATATATTTATTCCAGTTGGTGTTAACAGGTAAGCCCGAAATGGTAGCCAGGTTTCTGGATAATGCAAGATCATTACCAATTCCTACTATATCAATATTTGCTGGCTGACTTGCCTTAGCCCAGAATGTTAAAGCATCGTAACTTGTTAGATTGCGTCCAACAGTAGTGAAATAAGCGCCTCCGGCGTAAGCTCCAAGCGGATCCCCGAAGTCAGGAACTTCTATTCTCATTGAAGTTGTGCCACTGTACTTAACCTCCTTATCCACATCGAATGCGGTTACTTTTGATCCGCCGAAAGCAGCATAATTCAAACCGGAACTAAATGCATCAATAAATACTTCAGGTATGTCTGGGTAAGTAGCCGGTTCTAATGTGTCTAGATCTCTTTCACAACCTGTAAATAGAAAAACAAATAAGATTGTGAAGAAAGTTGTTGTTGAATAAATAAAATTTCTGTTAAACATTTTATACTCCACTAATTATTTTATTACATACCAAAGTTGAAATTTAAATATGTACGTATCTCCCACTCATAACCATCAGGATAACCAGGAGCTGTCGGGTCACAAACCGGACCTGATTCGGTCATTATCATAGTCGGACAATAACGTGGGGAGTACTGATCAAGAGAACGCCAGGTACCTCTAACCCCAATACTGGTTTGTGTCTGGTCGAACCATTTCGGTAATCCAAACCGAATTG
>JARRKF010000107.1:0-4874 GCA_037388405.1 Ignavibacteriaceae bacterium
GTACCCTGAGAAATAGACTCTAAATACGTAACAGGACAATTTTCCCATTTAGAAAAAGAAACAAAATACTTAGCCTTCTGGTAAGTTGTAAGCAATTCATCATCACCTACATCAACCAAGAATTGGACATTTTCAGGTTTCATTTCTTGGAGTTTAGAATAATACGCATCATCGTTAATATGGCCAATTACTTTGAATTTCCAATCAGACATCAAATTAGCTACTTCAAAAAGCATCTCTATTCTTTTTCGTCGCTCAACTCTACCAACGAACAATATCATTTTATCTTTTTTCTTGATCAAATTCTGAATATCACCATTATAAGTGCTAAAACTGCTAGCAAGATAAACAACATATGTTTTATCCCGATCCAGATTGTATTCATTGATAAAAAATTCTCGTTGATCGTCAGAAACATAAATCACCGCATCGACATTTCTTTGTACATGCTTCTGAATATAACTAGTAATTGGTTTCAATACAAGTCTACCAATTATACCGCTATAAATCTCCTCTTTTTTTGCATAGCCATGGGAAGTTTTGATAACTTTTACACGTTGGTTTCTTTTTCGCAGATGTCTAAGTGTTCCATATATAGAGTAGTCAAGTTCAAGGAAATGAACCAAATCATATTTACTGAAATCGATTTCTTTTGGGAATTTTCGAATTAAATTCAATCGTTTCATGTATTTTCCGGGAAGTTCATAATAACTTTGTAGATTTATGAAATCAAAATCCAATTCCTCGAAGTCTTTTAGACTTTGAATTAAATTCGTAGTATATCTTGATGTGCCACCTGTACTCAACGTATTTCCAATGAACAAAACTTTCATTTAGTGACAACTCAAATCGATTGATTTTAAAATGCAAAAAAGGCATTAGTTAATTAAGACCTTAGGTTTATCCACATTCGATATTACTGTTCTAAGTTTTCCTGTTGATTCTCTATCTATTTTATCAACTAAAACAGGGACAATCTCCATTCCCTCACCCGTCAATTTTCTAACTTCTTCAATAATCTGCTCCAAAGTTCTCTTTGAAAAATTCTCGTCCTTAACTATATCTATCCGAAGTTTAGTCAAACTCTCCTGAACAAATCTATAATGTGCTATCCCAGGAATCCAACGCATAAACCCAATTATGATCGGAGAAAATATTATTCTTCCATCTGGACACACAATAAGATCATCTTTTCTGCCCAAGATTTTCTTTACCAGTGGAAAACCTCTTCCACATTGACACGTTTCATCAGATGGAATCCCATAATCCCCAAGTTCATACCTGATTAGAGGCATTGCATAATTATACAGACAAGTTACTATTATCTTTCCTTTTTCACCTGGAGCAACTGTCTCATCACCGTCAACAAATTCCATTACGGAGCTATCAACGTCCATGTGGTAACCCATATGTTCACCACATTCCCACCCTAATCTTTCAACTTCGCAAGAACCATAAAGATCGATGATGTTGGTGTCAAAAACTTTTTCGATATACTTTCTTTCTCCATCACCCAGTACTTCTGCGGTACTAAAAACAAGTTTTGGCGATAAATCTTCGATTCCCTCTCGCTCAACCTCTTTGGCTAAAAGAAACAAATATGAAGAATAGGCATAAATAGCATCGGGATTGTAATCCAAAATCTTCGGTAATTGTTCATTCACACGTTCCGCAGCAGAGAAATATTTCCGTCTCAAAACACCAAACCTTTGAAACCATTGTGGTTTCTTTGGATGATGCCTAGCATCTCCGACCATCATCATCCTATCTCTCAATTTCAAGCCCCCCTCAAAAAATGCTCGCCCAAAAAGAGCCGCCCTATAATCATTTCCTATTGGATCAACATAGACGGAAAGTGGAATTCCTGTTGATCCGGAACTTGAATAGCTAGTACATTTATTTAAATCGATGTTTCTGGCAGTAATTTTTCCAGGGAAATTCGCTCTTACTTCTTCTTTTGTAAGAATTGGAAGCTTTTTTAAATCTGAAATAGTTTTGATATCTGTCGGTTTCAGTCCTATGGAATCAAATTTCTTATGATAATATTCCACATTGCGATATGCATGATCAATAATCATTCTCAACTTCTTCTCTTGCAACTTGTGAAGTTGCTTAGTATTCAACCAAACATTCTTTCTTAACGTATAAAGATACCAAAACTTTCGCAAGGCAGACATAACAAATTTTCACCATGAACTAATATTTTTCACACTGTATCCATTTTGAATATCTAATAAAGTATCTTTTCATATACTTCAAGTGTTTTTTTAGCTACACTCTGCCAAGTATATTGCTTCTTTACCAATTCCCTAGCGTTTTTAGCTAAATTCTTAGCCAAATCATCTTTTAATACTAACCGTTCAATCGAACTAGCAAGACCTTCCACATCTCCGGGTAACACAAGCAAGGCTTCTTTTCCATCTTGAATTATTTCAGGTACTGCTCCCACTTTAGTTGCAACAATTGGCCTTTCCATGGCCATAGCTTCCATAAGGGTATTCGGAAACGATTCACTGATGGAAGGTAAAACAAAGATGTCAGCCATTGCATACACTTTGGGAATATCAGAATGGTTTACTGGGCCAAGAAAAACAACGTTTTTTTGAATACCTAGAGTTTTACAAAGATGTTCTAAATCAGATTTTAACGGTCCGCCACCTGCAACCATAACCCTCAAGTCGTGATTTCTTTTAATCAATATAGCAATCGCTTTTAATAAAACATCTAGACCCTTTTGAGAGGTCAACCGCCCAACAAATAAGATTGTTTTAGAATTTTGACCAGGGTTCAACAGATGATGTCCAGATGAATTTGGATCAAAAAAAGTAGTGTCGACACCGTTTGGAATTATCGCAATTTTTGAAGAGGAAATCCCACAAACATTAATTAAAAAATGCTTATGAAGTTCGGATTGAACAACCATATTCGAAGCCTTTTTGAAAATTTTCTTTTCAACAAGTTTTCGATATACATCAGCAACACTTGAGAGGAAAGGTGGAAGAGATTGATTAATTAGACGTATAGAAACAACATAAGGTTTCTTTTTTCTAGCTAGTAAATTAAAAAGATAAATTGATTCTGCAAAATATTTTTTGGGAGTATGAGCGTGAGCAATTTCAAAATCTATTTGCCGTATGTCATTAAGAATTGTTGGACATATTGCCAATTCGCCCCAATGTCTTTTGATCTTTGCTGCGAATATATGATGAACTTTTGAGTTTGAATGATTTGTTCTAGGATACCCATTTGGAGCGATGACTTCTACATCATTTCCTAACTTCTTCAATTGGTTTACAACTTCAAAAACTGAATTTCCCACACCACCTGAAGAAAATGGTGGATACTCAGGGGTCAATTGAAGAATTTTCATCGTTAGATCCGGACACAGTTGTTCTATTGATTTTTTATCTCATCATAAAGATCAATATACCGATTAATCAGATGGGACATATCGTATTTGGCTAATGTTTCGCTTTGTTTTAGTTTCATTTCCTCAACAAAATCTGGATTACCACTTATCATCATAATTTTTTCTGCAATATCTTTTGCATCTCCAGGATTAACGAGGAATCCAGTTTCTCCATCGCTAACAATTTCAGGTATTCCACCAGTTCTTGCAGCAACAACAGGAACTTGGGCAGCAAAAGCATCCAACAAAGCTACCCCCGCAGGTTCATATAACGAAGGAAGCACAAAAATGTCTGTCGCCTTAATAGCTGTCTGTATCTTTTCATGCGGAACCTTTCCAAAGAAAATAACTCTTTCATTTACTTTAAGGTCTGCAGCTAGATTCTTTAATTTCATCACATCTGGTCCATCGCCAAAAAGTACCAGCACATATTTTTTTGGCAGATACGAAAGCGCTCTAATTAAATACTCAAGTCCTTTCCAAGCAACTATTCTACAAGCACTTGACAAAACTATCTTATTATCAAAAAGTTGCCTTATCTCATGAAAGAGGATTTTATCAAAATTATGAATTGATACACTATTAGGAATTACAGCAATTTTTCTTTTATTTATGCCAAGAAATCGATCAAGAATTTTTTTCTGATATTCTGTCTGAACAATAATCTTCTCATAACTATCTAGTACCCTTCTTTCAATAAATCTGAGAAAACCAACTTTGAAGCTATCATTTTCAATAATCTCCTCAAAAGTTCGGTTTCCAACCTCATTTCTCAACGAAAGAAATTCCCAGACAAAATCCCCACTATATTTTACAACACCAGGAATTCCCTTATAGTACTTAATTATCAACCCAGAAATTGCTGATATATTCGGATCATGAGAGTGAACAATATCAAAGTTTAACCTGTGAGAGAACTTTATGCCAAATCGACCAAAAGAACTAATGGTCCTAAGTGGTCTAAAAATATAATTCGAATTAGGTTCGAAATATCCAATTCGATGTACAACAAATTCCTCTGCAGATTCAACATGATTTCCATTCTTGAATCCTTCAGTCAAAACTTGGACATCAAATCCTTTATCCTTTAAACACTTTGATAGAAGAGGTACAGTAGCTGATGGTCCTCCAATCTTAGGAGGATAATTAGCAGAGACCATTAAAATATTCAATTTACATAAACTTCCATTCGCAAATTTTGTGCATAGCCCAATTAATGAAGCAAATAACTCAAATAATAATTATCGTGCAGATATTTTATCGAAAATTTCATAGTATTCGGCAGTTTCTGAGGCCATTCTATCGACAGAGAATTTTTCAAGAACCCTCTTTCTAGCATTTCTTCCTATCGATTCCATAAATGCCTCATCATTCAGCAAGGTTACAATTGCCTTTGCTAGTGAGACATAATCTTCAGGAGAAATTAATAAGCCATTTTTTCCATGTTCGATAATCTCAATTATAC
>JARRKF010000108.1:0-9407 GCA_037388405.1 Ignavibacteriaceae bacterium
AACTGATATTCTTTGCATCGTTAGCAGTTTCTGGGAAATATGGTTCACCAGGACTTTGTGGAAAGATTTGAGATGAGAATATTACAAACAGTAGAAAAGAGAAAACGATATTTATTTTCTTTTTCATTTTATTCCCCGATAAAAATTTTGTTAACCTAAATCAAAGCAAATTTTGGCATTAATGCAAGAGTTTTGGAAAATAAATGAATCTGGGATGTGTTATTCTGGCGATTCCGTTTTAACGGAAGAGTCCAGAGTCTGATTCCGGACTCGTTCTTGTCGGAACTTCGCCGGAATGACGATAAATTTTTATTTAGTAGTAGGGACACGCCCTCACGTGTCCCCACAAATTAAGGAGTATTGGGTCAGCAAAATTCCTTAATTTTTTGAATCTAAAAATTGGTTTAGTGTGAAACCAGATTTTTCTTTTCCCGCAAATATCTCCAATAATCTTTCTTCTTCGGATTTGTTTCTGTCAACGCAGAGATATGCTGGCTTGAGATTTTGTTTGGTTGGAATTAGTTCTGAGTTGCCAATCGGTAAACCACTCGAGTAAATATTATTTTCATCAACCAGAATTTTTTCATTAGGAGAAATCAGGTAATCACCATCGTACAATTTCTTACATCTTTCTTTTAGCAGCTTATAAGTTTCCGAATAAGAATATTGAGTATAGCTTTCGCCCTCACTTGTGAAAGCTATTTGAATTGCACTATTTCCTTTATGAACAAGAACGGGAGTTCCTCTTTCTACTTTTTCATAAATAAATTGTGCATCTTCCCTTGAAACTCTAACGCATCCATGCGAAACATTTTTCTTTCCTAAATATTTATAATAACTTTTCCCCTGCAATGCGTGGAAACCAATTCCATTGTTGAATCCCATCCAGTTGAGCATTAATGTGCTATCAAACTGGACTGAATGCATTTTTCTGGCTTTCCACTGGATTGCAAATAATCCTTCGTTTGTTTCCATTCCCTTTTCAACCCGTTTAGTTCCAGACGAAACAGGGAAATGAAACTCTGATCCATCTCGTGAATAAAGAGTCGCCTCCTGATTTGATAGATTAACTTCGATGAAATAATTTTTATTTGTGTAAACAGTGTCGCGCAGTTTTTTGAAATCATAGTAAGATAAAGGATTGATTGAGTACTTAACTTCCTTTACAGAACTGATGGTTTTTTGTTCATTTAAATAAGCGCTGTTGAATATTAATGCGGAGATTAAAACTAATGCTGTTAAAAAAATCTTATTCGTTCTTTTCATTTGTGAAGTGCTCTCTGACAAGTTGGGCTTTCTTATTTCCTACAATTTTTATTAAAGTTTCAGTGTTTGAATTTTTGATTTTTTCAACACTGCCCAACTCAGAAAGCAACTGATGTGCCGTTGCTTTTCCTATTCCTTTTATTTCTGTCAGTTCTGTCGCAATGGTTCTTTTGGATCTTCTTAGCCTGTGAAAAGTGATTGCAAAACGATGTGCTTCGTTTCTTATTTGTTGCAACAACTTTAATCCTGATGATGTTTTTGGAATCGATTCTGCCTCTGATTTATCAGGAAAGAATACTTCTTCAAGTCTCTTTGCGAGACCAACTATATTGTACTGTTTTATTCCGAGACTGTTCAAAATTTCAACTGCACTTGATAGCTGTCCTTTACCTCCATCAACCATAATTAAATCGGGAATCGGTTCATTGTTTTCAAGTAGTCGGGTGTATCTTCTTCTGATCACTTCCTGCATACTTGCGAAGTCATCCGGACCTTCAACTTCTTTGATTATGAATTTCTTGTATTCACTTTTCTTTGGTTTACCATCTACAAAAACGACCATACTTGCAACAGAATCCGAACCCTGAATGTTTGAAATATCAAAACACTCAATTCTTCGCGGAAGCTGTTTCAGGTTTAAATCTCTTTGCAAAGCTGATAATGCATATGGAACGTTTCCTTCTTTCTTCATTTTTTGAAGCTGAATTTCTTTCAGTTGTAGGTTCGCATTCTCTTTGCACATAAGTACGAGTGCTTTTAGTTCGCCTCGCTGAGGAATAAAAAATTTAACCTTTCTGTCTGATTTTTGATTCAGCCATTCTTCCAGCAAATCTTTTTCTATAGGCTCGGTTTCTAACAAAATTTCTTTTGGGATTTCTACGTGATCACCATAATAAAACTTAATTGCTGCATTATAGATTTCTTCCAATTCTTCGCCACCTCTTAACGAAAGTCGCAGCTGCTTTTTACCAACTAATTTTCCGCTGCGAATATTGAAAACCGAACAAGCGGAATCTTTATCTTCAAACGAAATTGAAATTACGTCTCTGTCTTCAAAATCATTGCTTACAACTTTCTGCTTTGATGAGATGATTCTTAGCTGATCTATTTTGTCTCTTATCTCACCAGCTTTCTCAAACTCCATATTTTCTGAGGCTGATTTCATCTTCTTGTCGAGGTCTTTTATCAGGTCATCTGTTCTTCCACGAATTACTTTTACAACTTCATCAACCATTTCGTTGTAATCTTTCTCACTTACAAGTCCTTCGCAGGGTCCGTCACATTTTTTAATATGATAATCAAGACAAACTTTAAATTTTTTCTTTGCAATCGATTCAGCAGTGATATCGTACTTGCAACTTCTTATTTTGAATATCTGATTTATCATCCTCAAAGCTGACTTCATACTTTTTACACTAGTGTATGGTCCAAAATATTTTGAACCATCCCGAATGATTCTTCTGGTAGAAAAAATTCTGGGATAAGGTTCATTCGTTACCTTGATGAATGGAAAGGATTTATCATCCTTCAGATTTACATTATATCTCGGCTTATTTTCTTTGATGAGATTATTTTCCAGAACCAGAGCTTCAACTTCTGAATCAGTTACTACAAGCTCAATGTCTTCAATTTTGCTTACCAGTACTTCGGTTTTTGCATTTTGATTCTTGGAATGGAAATAACTTTTTACTCTGCTGCGAAGGTTGTTTGCCTTGCCAACGTAAATAATCTTTCCTTTTTCATTTAGAAATTGGTAAACACCAGGTTTTGTTGGAAGGTTTGATAATTTATTTTGAAGTACTGAGTTCATTTTGTTATGATAAAATCACGGTTTTTACAAACTGAATCTTGAGAAAAATTAGGATAAATTCAATTGAAATTTTATCGAAGGGAAAGAATTTTGCAGCAGCAGAAAATTAAATCAGAGAGGTAAAACGTCGTTTTTCCCGATTACCACTATACCGGTTTCAGTAACAGTGAACTTCTTTTTGTCGCCTTCTGAATCAAAACCGATTTCATATCCTTCGGGAATCACTACGTTTTTATCGATGATTGCTCTTCGAATTCGGGCATGTCTTCCTACATTACAATTGTTCATTATAATTGAATCGGTTATATAGGAATAACTGTTCACTCTTACATTTGGTCCAAGAATAGAACGTTCTACCAGACCGCCGGAAATAATGCAGCCATCGCAGACTAATGAATTTAGTGTTCGTCCAACACGTTCACCTTCGTGAGAAACTGTTTTAGCGGGAGGGAATTGGAATTGATAAGCCCTTATATACCAGTTAAGATCGTAAAGATTGAAATCTGGCGAGACACTGAGAAGATTCATACTTGCCGAATAATAGCTGTCGATCGTTCCGATATCTTTCCAGTATGGCTGAGACTTTTTGTTTTCGTCAATAAACCTATAAGCAAAAACATCTCTGCCGGAATTAATCATATAAGGAATTACATCCTGCCCAAAGTCGTTTGCAGGAATATTTTTTTCATCCATCTCAAGAAAGATTTCTCTCAATGCAGCAGCATCAAAAACATAAATTCCCATGTTGACAAATGAAGAATCAGGATTATCCGGAATTCTCGGAGGATCAGCAGGTTTTTCAATAAATGAATCAACTTTATATTCTGAATTAACGCTAACTATTCCGAATCGTGAAGCTTCATCCCTTGGAACTTCGAGACAAGCCATAGATAAATGTGCTTTTTTATCAAGATGATATTGAAGTAATTTCAGATAATCCATTTTGTAAATGTGATCACCGCTAAGGATCAAAACAAGCTTAGCTTTTCTTTCCGATGAAAAGAGATTCATATTCTGGTAAATTGCATTTGCTGTTCCTAAATACCAGTCGTTATTTAATTTTCTTTGAGGAGGAATTGAATAAATGAATTCACCAAGTTCCGGATTAAATATACTCCAGGCTTCGAATATATGCTGGTTGAGTGAATCAGATTTGTATTGTGTTAAAACGTAGATTCTTCTTAACTCAGAATTAAGACAGTTTGATAAAGTAAAATCTACAATTCTGTATTTGCCGCCAAACGGAACAGCCGGTTTACTTCGTACTTTTGTGAGAGGATATAATCTTTCTCCCTGCCCACCGGCGAGGAGCATCGTAATTGTATCTCTTAATATTGAAGAACCTTGAACAGCCATTATCTTTCCTTTTATTTCTTTTCAAAAATATATAAATATGTTTTCATTGGCAATTTAACAACGGGTTAAAAGATAAATATTGTAAATTAATTATGAGCATTAATTTTGTTTTCTAAGGTTATTAATTCTATATGAAGAAGAAAAAAATATTGTTGATAATTCTTCTGGTTATAATGATACTAATTCTACCGGGTGCAATCTATTACAAACTTCAGATGTACCGCCTGACTTACATAAACACTTATCTAAACTGGCATGATGATAACTATATCTCTAATAATCAAACAAAGATTGATGTTCTTAAGTATGATCTATCGTTCGATCTCTATCCCGAAAAAAAGATGTTTATTGCCAATGCTATCATTACCGGTTATGTTAAAGATACAACCATCAGCACAATTGATCTTAACTTTTATGACAACTTTATATAATTTAAGTGAACCGAATTACGCATCATCCTGGTTTCCATGCAACGATGTCCCATTCGATAAAACTTTGCTTGATATGAGAATCACAAATGATTCAAGTGCAATTTCGGTTTCCAATGGCAATTTGGTTCAAATTATAAACAATGGGAGTAGACGTACTTATCACTGGAGATCAGAATATCCTATCTCAACTTACCTGATAGCAATTTACTCATCTGATTATGTGTATTTTTTTGATAAGTACATTTCTTTAGATGGTAAAGATACGATGAAGGTTGAATTTTATGTAATGCCCGATCAATTGAAAGATGCAAGAATAGATTTTTCTACTCAGGTTAATATGATAGAACATTTCGCTAAACTTTTTGGTGAATATCCCTTCATAAAAGAAAAATATGGGATGGCTGAATTTCTCTGGAATCCCGGAGCAATGGAACATCAAACAATAACAGGCGTCTCATCAAAGATGATTCCCGGAAATAAAAATTTTGAAGATACGTATGCTCACGAACTTGCACATCAGTGGTGGGGGGATGCAGTAAGTCCTAAAGTCTGGACAGACATCTGGCTCAATGAAGGATTTGCAACATATTCTGAAGCTTTGTACTATGAATCGCTTACCGGAAAAAATGCGCTTCAGTCAACTATGATGAGCAAGTTTAGTAAAAAATTTTCCGGTATTTTAGCAGAGCCGGGAAGCTTTCTATTCACGAGAACAGTTTATGATAAAGGTGCATGGGTGCTTCATATGTTGAGATGGGAAGTTGGTGATTCAATCTTTTTTAAGATTTTAAGAAATTATTATGAAACATATAAATATGCAAATGCTTCTACTTACGACTTTAAAGCTGTATGTGAAAACGTAAGCGGAAAAAATCTTGATAAATTTTTTGATCAATGGATAAATGGAGAAGGTCAAATAAATCTGGATTATAATAAAGTTGTCGTACAAACTGACTCGGGGTATTCAACTCAGCTTAATCTAGAGCAGGCTCAGGATGAATATGATGAATATCATTTCCCGCTTCAAGTAAGGTTAACCTTCCAGGATAGTTCATTCAAGAATTATCGCTTCTATATTACAAACAGAGATACGATCTTAACTATCTCATCGGATAAATATCCGGTAAACCTTGAACTTGACCCTGATAACTGGCTGCTTGCGAATATCAGATTCAAGGACGAATAAAAATGTTGGACAAAGTTTATTTTTTTATTTCTGATATCCATTTGGGCTTACAGAGCAAATCGGAAGAAGAAGAGAAAGAAAAGAAGCTTGTTAATTTTTTAAAATTTGCCGAAGATAAATGTGATGAATTGTTCATTGTCGGAGATTTGTTTGATTATTGGTTTGAGTATAAAAGAGTTTATCAAAAAGGATTTTACCGTACTCTTACCGCTCTTAAGAGTCTTAGTGAAAAAAATATAAAACTGCATTACTTCATTGGCAATCATGATTTTCTCCACCGTGATTTTTTTGAAAAAGAATTCGGTGCGATATTATATCAGAAAGAACTTTCAATAGAACTTGATGGTAAGAAATTTTTTATAGCTCACGGCGATGGGATGGTTAGTAACGATACAGGCTATAACATTTTAAAATGGATTTTAAGAAATAAATTTTTCCAATGGCTTTACTCGCTGCTTCATCCAGATTTAGGAATTACTATTGCTAGTGGTACAAGTAAATCAAGTCGTACTTATACAGATAAGAAAGATTACGGAGAAGTTGATGGCTTATTTGAAGCAGCAAAGAAAAAAATCGATGAAGGTTTTGATTACGTAATTTTCGGTCATCTGCATAGAAGATTATTCTTAAACTATAAAAATGGAACATATATAAATCTCGGTTCCTGGCTCACTAAACCTTGTTATGGTATTTTCAAAAATAAAAATTTTGAGATAGTAGACCTTTAATCCTTGCTGTTTTTATGACGGATGAAGAACTTGAAAAATATTTTAACGATACTGAGTATCGAAACAATAGAATGAAAAAGAAAAATATAAAAAATAAATATTGGCTGATTTCGGGAGCTGTAGTATTAGTTATACTCGGAATATTTATTGCATTTATTTACAGCGGACTTCCATCTCTAGAAGAACTTGAGAATCCAAAACCGCAGCTTGCGAGCAAAGTTTTTTCCGCTGACGGTGAATTACTGGGTCAATACTTCATTGAAAACCGTATAGAAACAAATATAGATAGTATTCCTCCTCATCTGATACAAGCTTTGGTTTCAACTGAAGATAGAAAGTTTTACGGCCATTGGGGTGTTGATGTCCCTCGTTTCTTTAAAGCAATGGTTAAAAATCTTTTCTCGCTTTCCTTAAAGGAGGGAGCAAGTACTATTACACAGCAGCTTGCCAGAAATCTTTATGATTTAAAAGTAACAAGGGAATCAAGCTTTGATAAAGCAATAAGAAAAATCCGTGAATGGATTACTGCTGTTCAGATAGAAAAGAATTTTACAAAGAATGAAATTCTAGAATTATATCTGAATGTTTCGTACTTCGGTAAAAGTGCCTATGGAATTGAAGCTGCAAGTCATGTTTATTTTAATAAAAGTGCCAGCGAGCTAACCATTCCTGAATCAGCGTTGTTTGTTGCACTACTTAAATCACCCAGAGATTATGATCCGGTTAGACATTATGATGCGGCAGTTGCAAGAAGAAATCTGGTAATGTACAATATGGTAGTTACCGGTGATTTAACAGAAAACGATTATAATAAATTAAAAGATGAGCCGATAGTCCTTGCATCTGAAAAACCGAATATAATGAAGAGCATTGCACCACATTTTATGGAGTATGTTCGATTGCAGATGTCTGAGATTGCGGATAAATATGGTTATGATCTTTACCGTGATGGGTTGAATATTTATACAACTATAGATTCAAGAATGCAGAAAATAGCCAATGATGCTGTTGCCAAACATCTTCAGGATTATCAAAAGCTTTTTGAAAAAAACTGGAACTGGAACAAGAACAAAGATTTGCTTGCGATACTATTAGATGAAGCTATTAAAAGGTCAAGAGGGTATCAGAAAGTGGAAGACAAAGTAGAGAAAGCTAAAATTTATAACCGGTTGAAGAAAGATAAATCATTTATTGATTCGGTTAAGGCTGTAGCTACAAAAATTGAGGTTGGATTTGTTGTTATCGATCCCTTTAATGGTGAAATAAAAGCAATGGTTGGAGGAGAGAATCAGGAATTCGGAAGAGGATTAAATCATGTAACCGGAATAAGAAGACAACCCGGTTCATCTTTCAAACCAATAATTTATGCAACCGCAATGGAGAACGGTTATTTTCCGGCTTACACAATTCTTAATCAAAAATTTGATTATAACGGATGGAGCCCTTCAAATTCTGATGATGAATATACTGGTTATGAAACGATGAGATACGCTCTTGCGAAGTCACTTAATGTGATTACAGGCAGAATGACGATTAGCGAAATTGCGCCTCCGAAACAGGTCGTGAAGATTGCGCAACGAATGGGAATTACTTCTCGTATTGATCCTTTCCCATCAATTGCATTAGGTACATCGGAATTATCTCCACTTGAGTTGACATCGGCTTTCGGAACTTTTGTTAACAAAGGTGTGCATGTTACACCTATTTCAATCATGAAGTTTGAAAATAAGAACGGGATAACTGTGGAGGATTTCTTACCTGAATATGTACAGGCAATATCACCACAGACTGCATCCATAATGGAAAGCATGATGATGGATGTTGTAGATTATGGAACCGGAGCTGGTGTCAGAAAATATTTTCAATATCCGGCAGCAGGTAAAACGGGAACAACACAAAACTTTTCTGATGCGTGGTTTGTCGGTTATACTCCGGAATTAGTTGCAGGATGCTGGGTCGGTTTTGATGATCACCGAGTGAAGTTTACTGACTGGTACGGACAGGGAGCCAGAGCTGCTCTTCCAATCTGGGCAATGTTTATGGAAGGCGCATATAAAGAACTTAAAATACCTGTTGATTATTTTACTTTTTCTGAGGGAATTGATACAGTTGCATTTTGTAAAAAAACTATGGATCTTGGTGATTCACGGCTCGCAAACAACTATTGCCCTGAAGTAGTATATGATATTGTAAATTCCAAGCATTTACCGCTTACTTGTGATATTCACACAGATAAAAACGCAATCATTAAAGAAGAAAGAAAAGGGGAGACAGGCTGGTAGTGATGTTGATTAAGAATTTATAATGTATAATGAATAATTTTTAGAACAGTAGGTTTGGAAATCTATTTAATCATTTTTAATTGTTAATTTTACATTATACATTATTCAAGCCCGGATGGTGAAATTGGTATACACGCTAGCTTCAGGAGCTAGTCCACGCAAGTGGGTGGGGGTTCAAGTCCCCCTTCGGGCACTCAAAACTAATTTAGCTGTTAAATAAAAGGCAGGTTCTTCCAAAGGAATCCCTTCGGGGAAGTCCTGTTCCGGGCACCACATTTCTTATTAGTTTAGTAAAAATGAAGTGACGAACTTCACAGTTTTAGAAGCTATCTACTGCTTCATTTAAAG
>JARRKF010000109.1:0-4830 GCA_037388405.1 Ignavibacteriaceae bacterium
TCCTCTGATTAAATTTTATTTCCTCTTTAAGCACAATAAATAAAATTATTTTTTCATCACCATTAAATTTTTTACCAACAACAATACTATCTGCTATTTCATCCATTTTTTCGACTATACGGTAAATTTCTGCAGTACCAATACGAACGCCACCGGGATTCAAAGTTGCATCTGATCTTCCATAAACAATTATTCCACCATTCTCAGTTATTTTTATGTAATCACCGTGAGTCCAAATGCCAGGATATTTTTTAAAATAAGCTTTGCGATATTTTTCTCCACTTTCATCATCCCAGAAATAAACCGGCATTGAAGGAAATGGTTCTGTGCAAACCAATTCACCCTTTTCTCCAATTACTGATTCACCCTTTTCATTTAATGCTTCTACCTTCATTCCTAAACCCTTGCACTGAATTTCTCCTGCATAGACCGGTAAAGTCGGATTACCAAGCATAAAACAGGAAACAATATCAGTTCCTCCTGAAATTGATGACAGCTGTAAATCACTTTTTACATTCTGATAAACCCATCTAAACGTTTCTTCCGGAAGAGGTGAACCGGTAGAAAGGATTGCTCGTAAAGAATCAAGATTGTATTTCTCTTTTGGAATAAATCCTTGCTTTCCAAAAATTGAAAGGTATTTAGGAGATGTTCCAAAAACTGAAATTTGATGCTGTTCAATCTTTTGCCAGAGAATATCTGAGTGTGGATAAACCGGATTACCATCATACAAATACAAGGTTGCTCCCACTTGTAATGAACTGACAAGCCAATTCCACATCATCCATCCGCAGGTTGTATAATATGTTATAACATCCTCACGTTTGAGATCTGTATGAAGAACTTGCTCTTTGTAATGCTGAAGTAAAGTGCCTCCTGTACCATGAACCATACACTTTGGTAAACCGGTTGTCCCTGATGAATACATGATGTAAACCGGATGGTCAAACGGTAAATGTTCAAACGATAATTGTTTTGAGGTATAATCTAATAAATTATTAAAATAAATAAACTTATCATCAATAATCTTATTTTCATTATTGCTTAAACTTTCTTTTTCTAAATCCTGAAATGCTGGAATCCAAACGACTTTTTCAATCTCCGGAATTCGGGATACTATTTCTTCAATTTTCGCCTTATTGTTAATAACATTTCCATTGTATTGATAATTTTCTATTGCAAACAAAACTTTAGGTTTCACTTGACCAAAACGATCTATAACGCCTTGTATACCAAAATCCGGGGAGCAAGACGTCCATACTGCACCAAGACTTGTTGAAGCAAGCATCGCAACTATTGTTTCGGGTATGTTTGTAACAAAACCGCTGATTCTATCTCCACTTTTTATTCCAAGCTTTTTAAGGCCAGCACTGCAGGCTACAACAATCTTATTTAATTCTTTATAAGTTAGAATAACATCAGGTTTTTCTTCCCTGCTGCTTATTATTGCTACCTGATCATCCTTATACCTTAAAAGATTATCGGCAAAGTTAAGTTGTGTGTCCTGAAACCATTTTGTACCGGGCATAGCACGTTTATCAAGAATTTTATTATAAGATTTGGAATGACTTATTCGACTATACTTCCAGATAGATTCCCAAAAGGTTTCGATATCAGTTGTTGACCATTTATGCAACTCTGAATAGTTTGAAAACCCGAGTCCGTATTCTTTTTTAAGAAATTGTTCATATTTCTTAAGATTAGAATTTTCAATTCTATTCTCAGATGGAATCCAGAGTGGGTATATTTCGCTCATAATAATAAAAAATTCACTAGTGTGAGTGAGTCAGTAAGATTTTTATTGAATAATTATCATTTAAGATATTTAACATATAGAGCTACTTTCCAGGCGAAATCCATATCTTTATTTTTTAAAGCACTTTTAACAGAAAGCTCGATATGTCTTTTTCTGTTCTCTTTTATACCTAAAGCAGTTTTAAACATTTTTTTATAATCATCTAACCTTTGATACCTTAGAAATGCTTCAATACCTTCTTCAAAGCCATCAATTTTTTCTTCTATGATTTTTTTAATAAAAGAATCAACTTCTTCTTGAGTTGGGATAGATTCAGAATTTCCAAACTTTCCCAAATCATTCGCCGAATATATTTCAGATTTTCTTATATGTTCCGGAATCTGGTCATAGCCGATACATTTTTTAGTTCCGGGCATTTTTAATGTAAAGACATCTGAACCAGCTCTTGAATAAAAATCTCCTGACATCCGAGCCACTAAATCAATCTTAACCGGATCTATTATTCCATCTGTAAATAAATCCTCAGCAATGTGAAATTTTACTACTTCGCAAATTGCAAGATTAGCAGATGCACCTTGTTCACCAAAACTTTTTATTTCAAGTAATTTGCATTCCATTTGGAACGGAGATTCTTTTACTCTCTTTGGTTTTACAACGTCAGAATTAATAGGAGTTAATCCTGATTTAATGAACTCGTCAATATCAGGTGATAATTCAGCAGATGCAAGATTCACTTGTTCAACTATAGAATGAGTTACAGATTGAATAACACATTCTTTTGTTGTAAGCAAATTATTGTAAGTATCTTTTAATGTTGCATCTCTCCCACGACGCGAAGGTGAAAATGCTACTATTGGTGGATTGGCACCAAAAGCATTAAAAAAAGAAAATGGGGATAAATTATTAATTCCATCTTTTGAAATAGTAGATACAAGTGCTATTGGTCTTGGCGCAACACCTCCTAAAAGGAACCTGTGAACTTCACGTACTGATAGATCTTTCGGTTCGTAATGAAGCATTATGAAATGTTTTTCTTTTTAGAAAGAATGGAATAATTGTTTTTACTTTTAACAATTTTGTTTTTGAGTACACCAAGTCCTGTTATCTCAAGTTCAATAGTATCCCCATCTTTTAGCCAGACAGGAGTGAATTCTTTGCCCTTTTCTTTAGCATCTAATGCCCAAGTTCCGTTTAGGTCCAAATAACAACCGGTTCCTACTGTTCCCGAGCCGATTACGTCACCTGGAAATAGACGAACTCCATAAGACGCTCGTTCAATAATTTCAGCAAAAGTCCAGTTCATATCTTTCATATTTCCATCTGAAATTAACTTTCCATTGTGTTTTGCTGTCATTCGAAGATCGTACTTATCTCCAAATTCAGTCGATATTTTATATTTTGCAAGTTCTTCAGGAGTTACAAGCCAGGGACCGATAGAAGTCGCAAAATCTTTTCCTTTAGCTGGTCCAAGATTTAATTTCATTTCTTCCATCTGAAGTACACGAGCCGATAAATCATTCATCACCATATATCCTGCAATATAATTATCTGCTTCTGTAGCAGGAATATTTACTCCTTCTTTCCCGATTACTATGGCAGCTTCAAGTTCAAAATCAAGTTTCTGAAGATGATCATTTTCAACAACTATATTTCCCTCTCCAAAAATTGCGTTGTGATTTGTGAAATAAAAAATGGGATACTGGTCAAATTCGGGAATCATTTCAACCCCACGATTTCTTCTGGCAGTGGCAACATGTTGCCTGAATGCGTAACCGTCTCTGCAAGATGGTGGATCCGGTATTGGTGCTAAAAGTTGGAGATTGGGCTTATCAACTGAAGAAGTAATCTTCCCTTGATTAATTGCCTGTTCAACTTGTTTTGCCCGATTCATCATCTCATCTCCACCTTCTAAAAATTTTCTCATCTTATCCGGTAGAGTCAATCCTAATTCAGTCGCACAAGTTTGTAAATCGTAGACATTATCGTCGATATATATACCAAGTCTGTCTTCTTTAGTTATTTTATATGATACTAGTTTCATTTACTTCTTAAATAGTTGATATTACTTTTTCTTTTCTAACCACGAATGGCTATAATCCTTTACCATTGTATCCTTCACATTTTTTGTTACCCGCAGTGGTTCAAATGTATCAATCATAATAGCGTATTCATCAGTCTCTTTTTTACCAATCGAAGCTTCCGTTTTACCCGGTTGAGGTCCATGCGGAATACCCATAGGATGTAGAGTAATTGAGCCCTTTTTTATTCCTTTCCTGGACATAAAATTTCCGTGCACATAATAAAGAACTTCATCGCTATCTACATTTGAGTGATAATACGGTGCGGGAATTGCATCAGGATGAAAATCATACAATCGCGGAACAAAATTACAAACAACAAAATGTTGGGTTGTAAATACTAGATGAACTGGTGGGGGAAGATGTATCTTTCCGACCTTTGGTGCGTATTCCTTTATATTAAATGTGTAGGGATAGAGGTAACCATCCCATCCTACAACATCGAAAGGATGATGCGGAAGAATATAATTATAAATTCTATTGCGAACTTTTAATAAAAGTTCAAATTTCCCTTTTTGATCTATTGGTTCCATAAATTCCGGTACACCAAAATCGCGTTCGTAATATGGAGCTTCTTCAGTCAGTTGTCCGTACTCGTTTCTGAAATGCTTTGGGATATCGAATGGCGTAGAAGATTCTACAATAAATAATTTTGCTCTCTTATAATTTTTGAATTTAATTTGATATGTAGTTCCCTTTGGAACGATTATATAATCCCACTCTTTAAATAAGAGACGACCATATTCTGAAAGAAAATCACCGGTGCCTTGATGAATGAATATAAGTTCGTGTGCATAACTGTTGCGGAAGAATAAATCAGTATCCTCAGTTGGATGGGCAGTTGATATTACACAATTATCGTTTTTCAGGAACTCGTTTCGAGAGGTAAGAAAATTTCCATTACTTTTTTTATTATCCGTGAAGAAGTGATAATACTGTAAGGGTGCGTTAGGCCAATCGGTTGATTTACCTTGATTTACCTCGCCAATTTTCTCC
>JARRKF010000110.1:0-4828 GCA_037388405.1 Ignavibacteriaceae bacterium
TGAATAAAATGACAAAGAGTGAAATCCTTACTATTATGGTTGGAGGAATGGCGACGATTGCAGGTGGTGTGATGGCAGCATATATTCAAATACTTGGTTCTGCTTATGCTGTAAAAAATGGTATTCCGCTTGAACAAGCTCAACAACTTTTTGCAACCCGATTGCTCGGCGCAAGTGTAATGGCAGCACCAGCAGGTATAGTAATCGCAAAAATTCTTTTCCCGGAGACAGAAGAACCTGCAACAAAAGGAACTGTAAAGATAAAGGTTGAGAAAAATGCATCGAATGTTATTGAAGCAGCTGCAGTAGGCGCCGCTGATGGGTGGAAACTTGCAATAAATGTTGGTGCTATGCTAATAGCATTTATTGCATTAATTGCTTTGATGAATTATTTGTTAAGTGGATTAGGTGATTTAATTAATGTCAACCAATTTCTTATTGCAAAATTTGGTCAACCGCTTAGCTTTCAACTTGTAATCGGAATAGTTTTACAATTTGTAGCATTTGGAATCGGTGTTCCGTGGGAAGATGCGTTAAACTTTGGCAGCTTGCTTGGAGTAAAAGTCGTACTAAATGAATTCGTAGCTTACTCTGAAATGGGAACTCTTGTTGAAGCAGGAAAAATATTAAATGAAAAAACCGTACTGATGCTAACTTATGCATTATGCGGCTTTGCGAACTTCAGTTCAATCGCAATCCAAATTGGTGGGATCGGTCCTTTAGCACCGGATAGAAGATCCGACATAGCTGCTCTCGGAATTAAAGCTGTCTTCGGTGGTGTAATAGCAACCTTGATGACTGCAACACTTGCTGGATTATTATTTAGCTAAATGTTAGATCTGAATTTTAAATACAAAGACACAATTAATTTCTTGCAGAAGGAAGCACCATTTCATCCGCAAATATCAATTTTACTCGGAAGCGGTCTGGGACACTTCGCAGATTCAGCAGATAAAATTAAAACTGTTTCCACATCTAAAATTCCCGGGTACCCTGAATCAACAGTTAAAGGACACAGTGGATTAGTTCATTTTTCAAAAATTGAAAATAAGAATGTATTGATTTTTCAGGGGCGTCTTCACTTTTACGAAGGGTATAAATTAAGCGATTGCTTGTTACCTGTACTTCTTTCTAAAAAACTTGGCTGCGAAAAGATTATTCTGACAAATGCGGCAGGCGGAATTAATAGAAATTTTATTCCGGGTGATCTTATGCTTATCGCTTCTTTCAATTCAATAAATTTAAAGAAGGAATTATCAGAATTTCTTGGGGTCGCACCACTTGAAGTTAAAAACCATTTTCTTGATTGCCCTTCTGAAAAGATGAATGAAATATTTTCTGCAAGTGCAATAAAGATTGGTGTCAATTTAAAGTCAGGCACTTACTTTTACACCAAAGGTCCAACTTACGAAACCCCATCTGAAATTGAATTGCTCAAAAGGTTTGGTGCAGATGCAGTTGGTATGTCTACAGTGCACGAAGCAATTTTTGCAACTTACCTAAATATGGAAGTTGCTGCAGTTTCTTGCATTACTAATATGGCTGCCGGAATTTTAAAGCAGAAGCTCTCCCATGATGAAGTTACTGAAACTGGATTAAAAGCGGCTAAAAAATTCTCTTTCCTGATAAAATCTGCTATTTCAAGAATGGAAGTAAAAACTATAACCTCAGTTAATTAAATTGACTTTGTATAAGTCAACCCCTAATTTTGGAGACTTATTTTAATATTTTCAAATCACTTCAGTAATTCAGGTATGAAAGAATTCAGATTTAGACTAATTATTATTCTAGGCGCAATTGCTCTTGCTGTTTATTTGTTGTACCCAACTTATTTGGATTATCAAAACAACAAGGTAATAAAAAAGACAGTTGAGACATATAAAGAAGAGTTAAAAAAAGCAGATCCCGAACTTACCAGATCAGAAACAGAAAAGTTAGTTAAGACAAAAGAAGATAGCATTCTTGCTACTAACCCTAGCTTTGTTAAGGACCGTGAGGATCGGATTAAACTTGGTTTAGATTTGCAAGGGGGTATGCGTGTAGTTTTGGAAGTAAATACAGCTAAGCTGCTTGAGAAGCTGGCGAAAAATCCTGATGAAACTTTTAGGACTGTTTTAGCAGAGGCCAGAAAAGAATCAGAACAAACAGATGAACCTTTAGTTGATCTTGTAGCGAAAGGATTCCAGGAAAAAGGAATTAGACTAAGCAGATATTTTGGTTCAATCCGTGATGATGATGATAAGATAATTTCAGAATTGAAAAAGAGCACTGAAGATGCAGTAAGCCGTGCAATGGAAATTATTCGTAACAGAGTTGACCAATACGGTGTAAGTGAACCTTCTATTCAAAGACAGGGAACCCGTAGAATAATTGTAGAGCTGCCTGGAATTGCAAGAGAAGAAGAAGCAAAACATCTCCTGCAGGGAACCGCACTTCTTGAATTCAGAATTGTCCGGGATGCTGATTTTACATTTCCCATAATGCAAAAAATTGATAACGTCCTCGCAGGAAAATATGAGGATTCAACAAAAGCTGCATCAGAAAACGGAGAAGAGACAGCAACAAAGGATACTACCGGGAATGCTTCAGATACTTCAGAAGCTGATCTATCCGAAGAAGAATTTAAGGCTCAACATCCTTTCTTTGCAATCGTAAGGATTGACCCTCAGGGCAGGAGCGCTGAAGGATATGTCCCTGCGGATGAAAGAAACAAACTTGAAATGATATTAAACCGTCCTGATGTTCAAAAAGTAATACCAAATAACGTTGAGTTTAAATTCTCTGCAAAAACTGACAAAGATGCTAACGGAAAAGAATTTTATCGTTTGTTCCTTGTTAATAAAGATCCCGAACTAACGGGCGGAGTTATAACAGACGCACAGGCAAATATTGATCCGAATACTTCTACACCAATTGTTACAATGACAATGAATTCTGAAGGTGCAACTTAGTGGGCAACAATAACAGGTGCCAACGATGGAAAAAGTATAGAGATTATGCTGGATGGTGCAATATTTTATGATCCGGTTGTCAAAGGTAAAATTCCCGGCGGAAGATCACAAATTGAAGGTATGGCAGATCTTAACGAAGCAAAACTTTTGGAAATAGTCCTTAAAGCTGGTGCGCTTCCTGCACCTGTGGATGTTATAGAGGAACGTACAGTTGGTCCTTCTCTTGGAGAAGATTCAATTAATAAAGGACTTACATCTGTTGTACTCGGTTATATTCTTGTTGGTTTCTTTATGATACTATACTATCGCAAGGCCGGTACTATAGCAGCCGCTGCACTGATCCTTACAATACTTTTCATTCTTGGAGTGTTAGCTGGATTTAAAGCAACACTAACTTTGCCAGGTATAGCAGGTATTATATTAACAATCGGTATGGCTGTGGATGCCAACGTGCTGATCTTTGAAAGAATAAGAGAAGAAATGGCTACTGGGAAAACAATAAAAGCTTCAATTGATAGTGGTTTCTCCCGTGCTTATTCAGCAATCATTGACTCAAACATTACAACTTTCTTTACCGGAATAATTCTTTACCAGTTTGGAACAGGTCCAATTCAGGGATTTGCATTAACCTTAATGATTGGTATTGCAACCAGTTTGTTCAGCGCATTGGTAATTACAAGAGTTATTCTGGATATAATGGTTGCTAAAAATATTCCAGTAACAGTAGGATAATAAAAAAGGATTAAGGAGTTCTCTTTTACTATGAGATTATTCGAAAAATTTAATTATGACTTTCTTGGAAAAAGAAAATTTGCATATGCAGTTTCAGGTGGGTTATTTCTTTTAGGTGTCTTAGGCGCCTTCACAAGAGGATTTCACTTTGGAATTGATTTCCTGGGGGGAAGTGAAATAGTACTCCAGTTTGCAAAGCCTGTTAATATTAGTGAAGTAAGAACCGATGTGGAGAATATAGGTTTAGGTAATATCGAAGTAAAGACATTTGGTGGTGAAACTGGAGTAATGATCCGAACTGAAATACAAACAATTCCGGCGCAAGTTTATCCAAGAGTAATAGCAGGTATAGAAAAAGAAATTGAAAAAATTATGCCCGGTATTCCAAGAAAAATTACGGACTCAACTGCAAATTCCGTTACCTATGAATTTGTAAATCCTGATACAGCAAACAAAATAATTGACGGTTTATTTGAAGCAGGATTTCAATCAGGCAGAGTATCAGAAGAACCAACTAATACAAAAATGCTGGTAAGTGTTGGTATTGCAGATTGGATTAAAGAAAATTTGAGGGAAAAAATAAAAGATAATCCTTTTACTGTTTTGAAGGAAGACAGAGTTGGCCCTAAAATAGGTGCAGAACTCAAACGCGATGCAGTACTTGCAATTTTCTTTTCACTAATTGCTATTCTTATCTACTTAGGTTTCAGATTTAAATTTATCTTTGCATTTGGTGCTGTAGCTGCACTGTTCCACGATACATTAATTACTCTTGGTTTATTTGCAGCTTTTTATGGTTTGATTCCCGGTTTAAATCTTGATCTGGATCTGACAATTGTTGCAGCATTTCTTACCCTAATTGGTTACTCAATTAACGATACCGTAATTGTATACGATAGGATAAGAGAAAATTTAAAGATTCATAAAACCAGACCTCTTTACGATGTTATGAACACAAGCATTAGTCAAACTATGAGTAGAACTGTATTAACTGGAGGCACAACTCTGTTAACAGTTTTAGTATTGTTAATCTTTGGCGGTGAAGTTCTTAGAAGTTTCGCATTTACTTTGTTTTTTGGAATAATTATAGGAACTTACTCTTCTATATTCGTAGCGAGCACTTTGGTTTATGAATATGCTAAAAT
>JARRKF010000111.1:0-7907 GCA_037388405.1 Ignavibacteriaceae bacterium
GAAAAGATGTAGGCAGAAATTTGTGGAAGCCTGGTTCTTACAATTCCGGAGGTAGGAGTTGAATTCGGTAATAAATAATGAAAAGTCGGATTCCTGATGAACAGGTACGAATTATTATTATCGTTTGGATTTTGTCTTGGATTCAATGGATCAGGAAACCAAACACCATCAGCATTGAATTTATATTGATATGCACCAGGGATACTAACTGGAGCTGGTAAAGGATCAGGTCCACCAACTCTTAATTTTACAGTTTTATACCAGGTGTTTGTACCTACATCATGCGTCATTAACGAATTAGCATTGAGAACCCAACCATTAAACTCACCCGGTAAGTAAACATTATTTGGATTGTTATCAGGGAGGTAGTAAAAAGTTACAAATACGCTGTCATCCTGCTGACTGAAAAGTATTTGAGAAAAGATAAATAAAAATAAAATCGTAAATGAACGTTGCATTCTATATTCCTGTAAAAAAATTAAACTATTTTTTATTTCCGGTTATTTGAACTGTAATTTCTCTGTTTCTTGAACGATTATCAAAATCAACTAAAATTATTTGCTGCCATGTCCCTAAAAGTAAACTGCCTTTCAAAAATGGAACTGTTAACGATGCTCCCTGAATCGAAGCCCTGACGTGAGAATGTCCATTTCCATCGTGCCAGGTTTTGTCGTGTTCGTAACCGATATTCACCGGTGCAATCCGATCAAAAAATTTTGGATAGTCTTTGCGTAAACCCGGTTCAAATTCAATTGTAGTGATACCTGCAGTAGATCCTCCCACAAAAATAAGTGCGTTACCTTCAAGGAAATTATTTTGAGTAATTAAATAGTTTACTTCATCAGTAATATCTATTATATCGCAGTTCCCTTTTGTGGATTTCTGTATTGAATATGTTCCTATTTCCATTTTATCTTCATTCAAATTTATTAAAAATTTTACCTATTAAAGTTACAAAAATTGGTTCCTTAAGCGGGGATAATTTTGATTTACATTGGAAGTATTTACAAAGGAGCTTAAATTTGATGTGTTATTTTAAAATTAAAATCAAGGAAACGATATGACCTCACAGGATTATATTAAATTAGAAGACAAATACGGTGCTCATAATTACCACCCTCTGGAAGTCGTAATTGACAAAGGCAAAGGAGTCTGGGTTTGGGACGTTGAAGGAAAGAAATATTTAGATTTTTTGTCAGCATATTCTGCAGTTAACCAGGGACACTGCCATCCAAAAATAATTAATGCTTTAACAGAACAGGCACAAAAACTTACGCTTACTTCGCGTGCATTCTATAACAGCGTTTTGGGAGAATACGAAAAGTATGTCACCGATTATTTTGGTTACGATAAAGTTCTTCCAATGAACACCGGTGTTGAAGGTGATGAAACTGCATTTAAATTAGCTCGTAAGTGGGCTTATAGCGTTAAAGGTATCCATGAAAATAAAGCAAAAATTATTTTTTGTGAAGGAAATTTTCATGGTAGAACTATGATGGCTGTCTCCGCATCGAATGATCCTGATTGTAAAGATGGTTATGGACCTTATCTTCCGGGAATTGAATTGATTCCATTCAACAATATCCCAGCTTTAGAAAAAGCTCTTCAAGACCCGAATGTTTGTGCTTTTCTTGTTGAACCAATTCAAGGTGAAGCCGGAGTTATGGTTCCAGATGAAGGCTATCTCAAAAAAGCATACGACTTATGTAAATCGAAAAATGTTTTATTCATTGCAGATGAAGTGCAAACAGGTTTATGCAGAACCGGAAAACTTCTCGCTTGTGATCACGAAAACGTTCGACCAGATATTTTGATTTTAGGAAAAGCTTTATCGGGTGGTGTAATGCCAATCTCTGCAGTACTTGCCGACGATGATATTATGCTTACAATTAAACCCGGTCAGCACGGCTCTACTTTTGGCGGAAATCCTCTTGCCGGAAAAGTTGCAATTGCTGCATTAAAAGTATTAAAGGAAGAAAAGCTTGCTGAGAATGCTGATAAGCTAGGGAAATATTTCAGGCAGGAAGTTCAGAAATTAGTAGACGAACTTGAAATAATTAAGTTGGTACGAGGTAAAGGATTATTGAACGCAATTGTAATCAAACCAACAAAATCGGGAAAGACTGCCTGGGATGTTTGTGTTGAGTTTAAAGAAAACGGACTGCTGGCAAAACCAACGCATGGCGATATCATTCGTTTCGCTCCTCCGTTGGTAATCACAAAAGAAGAAATTGATTTCGCAATTGATACTATTAGAAAAGTCTTAAAAAAATTCGAACACGAAGTACTTACAGTTGAAGCTTGATTTTAAAGACCCTCTTCGGAGGGTTTTATTTTTCCTCGAGGTAGTTTTCTATTTTTGACTTTGTATCATCCAGAACGATACCCAGTTTATCAACTCTATTACTAACGTTCAGCCAATCATTATTTTTGCCGGAAAGTTCAATCGCATAAGCCTCGTCACCTGCTCTGGTTGCCCCAATTGAATAGCTTGATCCTTTAATCGAATGAGCTATTTCAATTATCTTTTTAATATCATTTTTTGCTATCATTTCGTGTAGGGTTTTTACTTTCTGATCAAGATCAGACATATAAGAACTAAGTAAATCTTTTTCGAATTCATGATCTCCAAGACTAATTGTTTTTAATCTTTCTCGGTCGAGTAATTCATTTTTCTTTTGTGATAGCTCCTCCTGAGGCTGCACCGTCTCCTCAGCCCGAATGTCAAGTAAGAAATCAATTTTTTTCACTAAATCCTGCCCGGCGATCGGTTTAGCAATATAATCTGTCATTCCTGCATCCAGACATTTTTCTTTGTCACCAAGAAGTGCGTGAGCAGTTAAAGCAATAATCGGGACAACACTTTTTGAATTTTTCATTTGTCTTATCCGCTTTGTTGCTGAAAATCCATCAACATTAGGCATTTGCAGATCCATCAGTACAAGGTCATAATTGCCATTTTCTAGTTCATTTATAGCTTCCTGTCCATCATTCACAGCAGTTACATTAAATCCAAATGTGCTTAAAATTTTTATAGTAACTTTTTGATTTATTAAATTATCTTCTGCAAGAAGTATCTTAAACTTTTCTCTTCTCTTTCTAAATCCATTACCGTTAAATTCTTTTGTGCTGTGAATAAACTGATTTTCAAATGCCGCTTTTTCCGTATCAATAGATTCTGATTGTTCCGATTTTGTTTGTGCTTTACATTTTATCATAAATTTAAATGAACTTCCTTCGCCCTCAATACTATCAACACTTATTTTTCCACCCAACATTTCAGCATATTCCTTACAAATTACTAGCCCAAGTCCGGTTCCCTTAGCAAAAGTTTCATAAACATCTCCAACTTGAGAGTAGGGTTTAAATAAATCGTTCATTTTTGATTCTGGAATTCCTATTCCGGAATCTGTAACAGAAATATTTAACTCAATATCATTTTCAATTGTTTTCTTCGTCATCGCAGTAATTTTTATTTCACCGTCGGAAGTGAATTTCACTGCATTATTTAAAAGGTTTACAAGAATTTGCCGAAGCTTAAACATATCGCCGACTAACATTGTGTCGGTTGCTTCCGGTACTTTATTAATTATTTTTACATTCTTTTCATTAGCCTTTAAAGAAACCACAGAAATTGATTGCTCTATTACAGTTAAAAGATTAAAGCGGACATTTTCAATTTTGATTTTTCCAGCTTCAATTTTTGAAAGATCTAGTACCGAGTTAATTATATCAAGTAGCGCTTCAGCAGATTGTCTGGCATTTGCCGAAAACATTTTTAATTCCTCTTCATTTGTATATGCACCGGCTTCAATTAAAGTTAGAAAACCAAGAATTCCATTCATTGGGGTCCTGATTTCGTGACTTAAATTTGCAAGGAATTTACTTTTTGAACCGCTAACCCTTAATGCTTCTTGTGCAAGTTTCTCTGACTTCTCCTTTTCCTTTTTAAGCATCTCTTCGGCTAAATGCTTCTTTTCTTCTGCTTTTACCTGTTCTGTTATATCATAAATATTTCCCTCATAAAAGCTATTACCATTTTCATCTTTTACAATTCTATCATTTAATCTAACTATTGCTATTGTTCCGTTCTTTCTCTTAAGATTCACCCGATAATTTTCAACTTTTCCATTTTTCTTCAGCTCTTTAATAAGTTTTACCCTATCCTCTTCATTCATATAAATTTCATTTACATCTTTATTCATCAATTCGCTTATGTCATTATATCCGAGAATATGCGCAAATGATTTATTTATTGTAAGCCATTTACCATCTGTAGTTGACTGAAAAATACCTTCCAAAGAATTATTAATTATTGATCGGTATTTAAATTCAGATTTTTTGATTTCTAAATTTCTCTGCTTTTCAAGTAGCCTAACTTTGAAGTTTACAGTACAAGCAACTATCGAAACTATACTCAAAAATAATACTACGAGTAAAGATTCAGGTATGAATGGAACATATGAGTTATAAAGATATGTGAATAGAATAGCTATTGCGTAAAGAACATTATAATATATTGCTGTTATAATCTGTTGATGAATTTCCCAATTTAGAAATAAGGCAGAGGTAAAAATTGTTAATCCTATCATGCTTGCATTTAGAAGGATAGAAGCAGGAATAAAATAAACAATTAAACCTGATGAAATTACAACAGTAAGTAGAAGAATATGAAACAGCAATATCTTGCGATTTTCGTCTGTTTCGGTATTTAGATAAGACAATACTGAAAAACCGATCGCAGCAGAAATTAATCTTATAATTATTATTTCTAATAAGTGATGGGGAAAGTAATTCGATTAGCAACCATTCCTGATTTTTTATATCCTCAGAAAGAGTTCTTACAGAAAATTGTCTTAATTTTTCATAAAATTTTAGAAAAATGCTTTTCATGGCTGCATCAAAGTTTCTAACTTAATATGTCCTCCTCCAGACAAATAAATCACTAAATATTTAGCAAAAATACATTTTTTTGTTACATTTGTAACAAATTTTTGCTGCACATTTAATGCCATTATGGAATTTTTATATTCTCTTGATTTAGCAATTTTTTACTTCTTTAATCATACCATTTCTACCGGGTTTCTTGATAAATTTTTTTCCATTATTACAAGCGTTAATAACTGGTATATAACATATTTAATATTACTTGGTATTGCATTCTTTAAAGGTGGCACTAAAGGAAAAATTGCAGTTATCACTTTAATATTTTTAATTATAGTTACAGATCAAACAGGCTACCGTTTACTTAAAGAATTTTTTGAAAGAGTCAGACCCTGTAATGCTCTTCCTGACGTAATTACACCAGTTGGCTGCGCCGGCGGATATTCTTTTCCATCAAATCACGCATTAAATAATTTTGCCGCAGCAGTTTTTTTGCTCAGAATTTTTCCCAAATATAAATGGATTTTCTTAATTACCGCAATATTGATTTCAATCTCCAGAATTTATCTTGGTGTACACTACCCATCAGATGTATTAGCAGGAGCAATTATTGGATCTGTATTCGGTTATGTTTTTTCTATCATATCAATTAAAATTGAAAATTTTATTACAAAAAATAAACACAATCATAATGGTAACTCAAACACCTCAGAAAAAGCTTCAGATTAGCATTATCCTTTTTCTCTGCTTAGTATTTAATATTCTCATTTTTCCGCAGACTGTTGATTCCCTTTCGGGTTATGGAAGGCTTGTAGTTATAATTAAAGGTTTTGAAAATGATAATGGTGATTGCCGTTTTGCTCTTGATAATTCAAAATCAGTATACGAAAGTGAAGATAGCGTTTGGATCGGAAAAGAACTTCCAATAAAGAATAAAGAAGCTGTCGTAACCATTGATTCACTTAAATATGGAGTGTATGCAATAAGAGTTTATCAGGATAAAAATAAAAACAATAAGCTTGACTCGGATATTTTAGGAATCCCCACTGAAAACTATGGTTTTTCTAATAACGCATCGGGATGGTTCGGACCTCCATCCTGGGATAAAGCAAAATTCATTTTTAATAAGCCTGAATTGATTATGGAAATTGATATTGACTAAAGGATCAATTTGTTAATCTGAAACTATGAACAAAGAAATGAAAATAGATCTGCTATCCAAACTCACTGTAGACCAAAAACCATTGTGGGGAAAAATGACACCACAGCATATGGTAGAACATCTCTTTAAAACTTATCAGGTAAGTATATCTGAAATTAAGCTGGACATTTTTTCTGATGAGAGAAAGATTTCAGTCCTTAAAAAGTTATTCCTTGGGAAGAGGCCTTTACCAAAGGAATTCATCAATCCGGCAATAGGTCCGGATTTGTTACCGTTAGAATTTCCAGATTTGGCATCAGGATAGCGCAGGCGTCGTCGGCAACACGCGCGGCGAATGCATCCTCCGGCATGGCCGCCCGGATCTGCGATGCCATGGTCGCCGAATTTAATTAATCTTTATTTTAGTATTGAACTGCAAAAATTATAACGAATAATAAAATAAGTGCAAATTATGGGGCAGACCAGTGAACCTAAATTAGGTAAGACAATTCAAAGCGACTTCCACCAGACAAAATTTAAAGAAGAGTTTAAATCAGAATACACAGAGTTAAAGCAGTACTTTCTTACTGAAGAGCGGAAAGAGAAACTTTCTGAAATGAATTCGATAAAAAAGTTTTTTGTTCTTCCGTGGTGGCTGCTTAAAGCTATGTATTTCCGACTCACTCCTTTTAGAAGAATTTTACTTTTTGTTGGAATAATTG
This sequence comes from Ignavibacteriaceae bacterium, assembly GCA_037388405.1. Classification (GTDB taxonomy): domain Bacteria; phylum Bacteroidota; class Ignavibacteria; order Ignavibacteriales; family Ignavibacteriaceae; genus IGN2. Next base: position 6,748 of record JARRKF010000111.1, read on the forward strand.
CATTGCTAACAACATTTCGTGCAACCTCCGATGGAAATGAAGCAACGTTCAACTTTGACATTTCCGCAATATTAGCTGGCTTGGTTTTTCTATTCATTCTTGCACTTGAGCTGAAAGATAAACTTCTTGCCAAAACAGAACTTGAAGAAGGAAGAGCAATTCAGCAAGCATTGATGCCTGAACGTTCACCAAAAGTACCGGGTTGGGATATTTGGCTTTTTACCCGTTCTGCAAATGAAGTCGGTGGAGATCTTCTTGACTTCGTACAGATTAATGAAAACAAATTTGGTATTGCAGTCGGAGATGTTGCAGGTAAGGGATTAAGCGCTGCTCTGCTCATGGCAAAACTTCAATCAACAATTCGAGCACTGGTTTATGACAATATTTCGCTACAAGCACTGGGTAAAAAACTTAACAAAATTTTCTATAAAGATAGCCCCGCAAAAATTTTTGCTTCAATGGTTTACCTGGAATTTAATGCTGAATCAAACACAATTTCCTTTATCAATGCTGGTCATTATCCACCGATTATTTTTAAGAATAAAAATGTTGAACAGCTACAAAAAGATGCACCTGCACTCGGATTAATTCTTGAATCTGATTTTACAGAACAGACTATCTCGTTAGTGCAAAATGATTTTTTAGTCATTTATTCTGATGGTTTAACTGAAGCTCAAAATGAATCGGGAGAATTTTTTGGTGAAAACCGTTTACTAGAATTGGTAAAAAACTTCAAATCAAATTCTGCCGAACAATTAGGCAGTTATATTCTATCGAATGTTGATCTCTTTACGGGCAAAGCACCTGCACATGATGATTTGACTTTAGCTGTAATAAAGAAAAACTAATCCGGTTTGTCTTTTATAATACTTTCTTTAAATAAATTTTCCCCTCTCGCCTTTCTCAATTTAATTTCCTAATTTGCAAACAAAAAAAGGGTAACTTTATGCGACCCAATTTTTCTTACAAATTTAACCAACCTTTTCTTTTCATGACATTTATTCTCCTCCTTACGGCTTATAGACTACAGCTTAATGCTACCGTTAGGTTTGTAAGCAAAACCGGAAACAGCACACCACCATACTTAACCTGGGAAACAGCAGCCGACAGCATACAAAAGTGCATTAACATTTATGTCTTTGGAGATACTATTTACGTTG
>JARRKF010000112.1:0-4787 GCA_037388405.1 Ignavibacteriaceae bacterium
GATTTTGCTTCTGGTAACCTTAGTAAACTTTTAGGAGTCATAATTATTCGCGGAATGTTCAAACCTGTTTTTATATGTCTTCTTAGCAAATGAAAATATTGTGCTGGTGTAGTTACATTACATACCTGCATATTATTTTCAGCACAAAGTATTAAAAATCGTTCAAGTCTAGCGCTGGAATGTTCTGGTCCCTGACCTTCGAAACCATGAGGTAATAGTAAAACTAAATTGTTTGGCATCAACCATTTTTCACTTGAAGCTGCTATAAAATTATCAATTATAACCTGCGCAACATTTGCAAAATCACCAAATTGTGCTTCCCAAATTACTAGTGCCAGAGGGTCAGCTACACTATACCCAAATTCAAATCCAAGTACAGCCGCTTCAGAGAGCAAACTGTCCAATCCTTCAAAATTTGCTTGTTGATTACTTAAGTGATTCAGCGGGAAATATTCTGCACCTGTAATAATATCAGTAAATGCAAGATGACGCTGACTGAAGGTACCTCTTACGCTATCCTGACCACTAAGCCTTACAGGTGTTCCTTCCAATAGCAAACTACCGAAAGCTAATGATTCTGCGAATGCCCAATCTGCTTTAGCAGTACCGTCAAGTATTTTCTTTCTTGAATCAAGAAACTTAGACAGCTTTGGATGACCGTTGAAGTTTTCTGGAATAGTAGTTAATCCCTTAACAATTGTAGTAAGAGTTTCTGGTTTGATGGCTGTATTTTTTTCAGTTCCAATCGTTTCCATTTCTTTTTTAGTTACAGCAAGGGTTAGATCTCCCTGAAACCGTTCACTTTCTTTTTTCGTTTTTTCAAAAGAAATATTCATTTTACCACTAATTTCATCCTGAATTTTAACTACTTCATTTTCTGCAATTGTTCCTTCACTAATAAGTCGTTTCTGATATATTTCCCCAACAGAAGGATGACTTTTAATTTTTGCATAAAGGATTGGTTGTGTAAAGCCTGGTTCATCTCCTTCATTATGGCCATGTCGCCTGTAACCGAATAAATCAATTACAACGTCCTTCTTGAATATTTGTCTGAATTCAAAAGCAAGCTTTGCAACCCAAAGTGCTGCTTCAGGGTCATCACCATTAACATGAAAGATAGGTGCCTGAATCATCTTGGCAACATCAGTTGCATATTGCGATGAGCGTGCATCCTCAGGTGTGGTTGTAAAGCCAATTTGATTATTGACAATAATGTGAATAGTTCCACCTGTTCTATATCCGCTTAGTTGAGATAAATTTAAAGTCTCCGCAACAATACCTTGGCCTGCAAAAGCTGCATCACCATGAATTAAAAGAGATAATATTTTAACATGGCTTTTATTATCTCTAAGTCTAGTTTGTTTTGCTCTTACTATTCCCTCCACAACCGGATTAACCCATTCCAAATGGCTTGGATTTGCAGCCACAGAAACATTTATAGTTTTATTATTTACTGTTCTATAACTCCCGGTTGCTCCGAGATGGTATTTAACATCTCCAGAACCAGCAATTGAATTTGGGTCGGGAATGTCCTCGAATTCGGCAAAAATAGATTCATATGGTTTTCCAATTATGTTTGCAAGCACGTTTAGTCTTCCCCTGTGTGCCATTCCAAATACGACCTCTTTTATGTCCGCATCAGCAGCCTCACTAAGGATTGAATCAAGAACAGGGATCAATGTTTCCGAACCTTCAATTGAGAATCTCTTATGTCCAATAAATTTACTGTGTATAAAATGTTCAAAAGATTCGGCGGCGATTAATTTTTTAAGAATTTCTTTTTTTGTTTTCGAATCAAATTCAGGTGAGTTCTTAATTGGTTCCATTTTTTCTTGAAGCCAGGTTTTTTCGGAGGGATTCTGAATATGCATATACTCAACACCAATCTTATTGCAATAAGTTTTTTCGAGAATGTTCATAATTTCTCTCAGTGTTGCAGTGGTTAAATTTCCAAATCCACCGGTAATAAAACGTCTGTCCAGATCCCATATAGTTAAATTATAGCTTGATGGATCCAATTCAGCGTGATACTGAGTTTTAGACCCAAGTGGATCAAGATCAGCAATTAAGTGTCCTCTAACTCTGTAAAGATTGATAAGCTGCAGAACTTTAGCTTGCTTTACAATTTCCTCGGTGTTTGCTGCCGATTCTAAAATACCAGGCTGGTAATCCGTCTGCCATTTCAATGGTTTGAAAGGCAGCCTGAGCGTTTCAAAAATTTCTTCATAAAATTCATTCTTCCCAAGCAGCAATTCATTTATCTCCTTAAGAAATAAACCTGACTCAGCACCTTGAATTATTCGATGGTCATAAGTGCTGGTTATGTTCATTACTTTACTTATGCCAAGGGTAGAAATTGTTGTCGGTGACATCGCCTGGTATTCTGCATTATATTGTATCGCACCAGTAGCAATAATTGTTCCCTGACCGACCATCAATCTCGGAACTGAAGCAACTGTTCCGATTGTTCCCGGGTTTGTAAGTGTAATTGTTGTTCCTAGAAATTCATTCGGATCAATAGCACCTTTTCTGGATCGGGAGACTAAATCTTCATACGCATTCCAGAATTCTTGAAAGTTTAAAGTGTTCGCTGATTTAATATTTGGAACTATTAATGATCTTGATCCATCTTTCCGTTCAATGTCAATTGCAAGACCAAGATTTACTTCTTTCCTTTTTATTATATGAGGTTTTGCATCTAAGACAGTGAAAGCATTGTTCATTACAGAAAATGTTTTTACAGCTTTTAGAATCGCCCAGCTAATAAGATGTGTAAATGAAATCCTTCCGCCTTTTACCTTTTTCAAATATTTATTGATTAAAGTTCTATTTTCCTCAAGCAGCTTAACTGGGATTGTTCTTTGAGAAGTTGCAACTGGAACTGAAAGACTCGATACCATATTTTCCAGAATCTTTTCAGAGCTTCCGGCAATTATTTGAATCTCATCATTTTCTCCGGGTTGAGGTAAATGAAGACCCGATTTAAATACAGAGTATCCTTCTAAAATGTTTTTTCCGTTCCCGCTTTCTTGATTTGAAATATCTGTAAAGAATTTTCTCCATTGCTCCGGAACTTGATCGGGATTCTTTTTGAATTGGTTATATAGAGACTCGACAAACCAGGTATTAGCTCCGAATTTTTCCAGTTCTTCCTGTTCTTGTTTAGAGAGACCTTTAGTTTTCATTTTGCCCGCTTAGTTTTTATCTTTTTTAGTAATTTATGAAAGAAATTTCAAACTTAATATGTAATCTCAATTCTATTTATTAATAGATAAAAAAATATATGAATACATTCAAAAACTCACACAAATTAAACCCTGAATATAAACTAAACAAATTGTCAGAAGAAACGGTTCATAAAAATCCCTTTAAGCAATTCGATGATTGGTTTACTCAAGTTCTTAAAATAAAGTTAAAAGAGCCAACCGCAATGGTTCTTGCTACTGTAGATAAGAAAGCCAGACCGTCAGCAAGAGTTGTTTTAATGAAGGATTTTAGTAGTGAGGGAATAACTTTTTATACTAATTACAATAGCCGAAAAGGTGAAGAACTTAAGAAAAATCCATCAGCTGCTTTACTTTTTTATTGGGCTGCGCTTGAGCGACAGCTTAGAATTGAAGGGAAGATTAAAAAAATATCACGACAGGAATCGGAGAAATATTTTAATTCCCGACAGTTCGGAAGTCGTATAGCTGCCTGGATTTCTGAACAAAGTGAAACAATTCCTAATCGTGAATACTTAGAGAAAAGATTTACAGAACTTGGCAAAAAATATTCTTCAGGTAAAATACCTCTTCCACCCAATTGGGGAGGATACAGACTTATTCCCAATTATTTTGAATTCTGGCAGGGAAGAGAGAATAGAATGAACGATAGGATCTGTTATAAAAAACAAAAGGGGAGATGGAAAATTTTTAGGTTGGCACCTTAGTAAAATTAAACTTCAAATTATTTTATTAATAACATTTGTTTTGTTGTTTTTGAATAACTTCCACTATCTCCTTTAAGTTCGAGTATATAAAAATAAATACCCTCCGCTAAATTTGAAACATCAAAGCTTGACTGGTAATAACCCGCTGGTTGTTCTTCATCAACCAATGTAGCTATTTCAGTATCATAGCTATTAACCACTATTAATCTTACATGTGAATTTTCCTCAACTTTATAATTAATTGTAATTGCGGGATCATCTAGAATAGAAGAGTTACATCCAAATAAAATAATTAAGTTAAAAATGAAAAGTAATTTCATTTTTTTCATGGTCATACTCTGCATTAAAAGTTATATCCTATTCCAATTGCTAAATTTGTTGTAACAAAATTCTGGTTGTAATCATCTAAATCTCTTAATCCTTCATCATATAACATTCCGTAAAGATACCTGAACTTTAATCCGCTATAAAAATACCAATAGCTAATATCTGTGCTAAAAGGAACTCGCATTTCAATCAATCCCTTTAGGCCAATACCAAAGGATGATAATCTATCGATGAAATCATCATGATCTATATCAGCTTTCTCAACTATAATTGATCTGTTTATAATTGCAAATGAAGGCCCAAAGCCGAAGGAAAAAATACTTCCGAAATCACCATTGACAGTAATATCAAGATTATTAAATGTTAGTGAAACATCTGTATACAGGAATCTGTTTGGATTGGGATTTGGGCTTGGATCATAAATTTCAAATGTAAGGACATCTTTCTCGCCTGAATATAAATATGAATAATCGAATTGAATTATGTAGCCAAATAAATTTTTATTTCTATAGCTAAGTTCGAATCCATA
>JARRKF010000113.1:0-4746 GCA_037388405.1 Ignavibacteriaceae bacterium
TATTCTCATCAATTCAGGTATTGCAATAACAGGATGAGTATCATTTAGTTGAATAGTATTTTTTTCGGCAAATTCATCAAATGTATCATGATTAATTTTATACTTTCTGATTATATCCTGCAAAGTTGCTGCAACAAAAAAGTATTGTTGCTTTAGCCGGAGAAATTTTCCTTCTACATAGGAATCATTCGGGTATAGAACTTTTGAGATAGTCTCCGAATCTGTTTTGGATGAAACCGCTGCTTCATAATCACCAGCATTAAATTCTTTAAAGCTAAAATCTGAAGGGGCTTTTGCATGCCATAATCTTAAATTGTTAACAGTATCGTTTTTGTAACCAGGCACAGGAATATCATAAGCCACAGCAAGAACATCTTCTGTATCAATCCATTCAAATTTGTAAGTGCCATCCGGGTTCTGAATCTCTACAGCTTTGCCATAAAACTTCACTCTATATTCAAGTTCTCTGCGAAGTGTATCCCAGGGATTACCCTTCTGTAGCCAATTGTCAGGATACTCAACCTGGTAACCATTTTCTATCTCCTGTCTAAATATTCCATACTCATATCTGATTCCATATCCAAAAGCTGGTAGTTCAAGGGTTGCCATCGAATCAAGATAGCAGGATGCAAGCCTTCCCAAACCTCCATTACCAAGCCCCATATCGTTTTCAAACTCTTTAATCTCTTCAAGACTGTAACCATCGTCTTTAAGAATATTGTTGCATTCATCGTAGTAACCCATATTAATTAAAGAATTAGCCAGAAGTCTTCCCATTAAATACTCGAGCGAAAGATAATAGACTCTTTTAACATCTTTTTCATTATACTGATGTTGAGTTCTCAGCCACTTGTGAACAAGTCGGTCTCTGATGGCAAGCGAAAGTGCAAAGTATGCATCTTCGCCAGTTGCAGTTATTCTGTCTTTTATTAATCTGAATTCTAAATTCTCAGCAAACTGATTAGACAGTGAGTAGGATGATGGTTCTTCTGTATCTGTAAAAAATATTGAAGATTTTCCATTAAAAGATGTTTCTGACTTTTTATTCATTAAATTTTAAATTTTTTATGATTTTAAATATGGCGGTAAATTTAAGATTGACTTACTTCTAAACAAAATAAAATCAATTATGAATAATTAAAAGGAAAAATTTTTCTATTAATTAGTAGAAATGAAATTGCTGAATTTAATTGCACAAATAAATCTTATTTTCAGCCAAATAAGTAAGAAAATTCTATTCGATTTGTAAATACGCTGTTGCCTCAATCTCGACAACAAAATTTGGATCTATTAAAGATTTCACTTCTACCATAGAGGTTACAGGTTTAATATTCTTAAAGAATTCACCGTGGGCTTTTCCAATATCTTCCCAGTGATTGATATTGATTACATAAATCCTGGTCCTGATGACATCTTGCAATGTGCCTCCGGCATCATTTAAAGCTTTTTCAATTTTCTGAATAATGAATCTTGTTTGCATGTACGGATCACCTGGTGCGATAATCCTGTCACGGTCTATTGCAGAGGTACCGGAAATCTCAATCAGGTTTCCAATCCTTACAGCTCTTGAGTAACCGATTTTATCTTCCCAAATTGTACTGCTTTGAATATTAATTCTTTTTTCCATTTAGGCACCTATATTTTTCCTTGAAGGTATTTTTTTCTTTTTGTTTCCGGAAACTTTTCAAGTGCATAGCGCAACATAGTCCTTGGCATTTTTTTGTAACTGGCTTTTAAAAATTTTTCTTCTGATTCTAAATCTTTTTTACCAATTTCTCTTAACATCCATCCTGCTGCTTTGTGAATTAAATCATGCTCATCATTTAATAAAATTTTACAAAGCTGAAGAGTTGTTTTAAAGTCACCATTTCTAATAAATTCTAAGGATGAGAGAATTGCTATTCTGCGCTCCCATAAGTTTTTTGATACTGCAAATTTAAATAATATAGTTTTGTCTTTCTTAAGCAGATGCTTTCCTAAAATTTTAGGTGCAGAAAGATCAACCAGGTCCCAGTTATTAATTCCTTTTCTGTTTTTAAGATAGAATTTAAAAATATCATTCTTAGTTTTTTCATTTGCCTTAGAATATTTATCAACTAATATAAAAAGCGAAATTAATCTTTCTTCATGTAAAGATGATTTCAATAGTTGAGCTAAATCGGCCAGAGTTAAATCTTTAAACTCATGAGCCAATTTCCTTTGGGTTGGAACTTTTATTCCGATAAATTTGTCACCCTCACCATATTCTCCCTTCCCCGTTTTAAAGAACCACTTTGAGGTTTCAGCAATTTCTTTATCAGCGATTAACCTGATTTTCTTCTTTAACTCAGCAAGACTCATAAACATTTACAGAAGTAAGGAAGAGAATAATTTTTAAATACTCCTTTCAAAAATAATAATGCGGAGTTTTTTAGAAAAATAAGGTATTAAATTGAGAAGACTATTTTTAAGGCTTTTATAGGATTATTGCTTTGTAATCTTCTGGATGGAATTAACAATATCAGCTTTTGCAAATGGTTTTACTAAAAACTCATTCGCTCCTGCTGTACGAAACTGCTGAATTCTTTCCTGTAGAAATTCACTAGAAAGAATTAAAATGGGGATTTTATCGTCAATCGAAGTTCTTACTTTTTTTACAAGACTAAGACTTTTATTCCAAAAGTTAACTGTAACATCAAAAATTATCGCATTAAAATTTTTATCAGATAAATAACTTGAATTGAATTCTTCCGATTGTATAATACTAATTTCGTATCTTCCTTTAAGATAAGCTTTTATAAGAGGATAAGAATCACCGCTGTCATCAAGCATTAATATTTTAGCAACGCCATTATTACTTGTAACTTTTTCTTTAGTGCTTTCAGCTTTTGCTCTTTTAGCTAATGGAAGAGTGAATGTAAAAGTGCTTCCTACACCCTTTATACTATCCACGATTAATGAACCACCCATTTTTTCCAAGTATCTTTTCGAAATTGCCAGGCCCAAACCATTTCCTTCAAAATTTCTTCCAACATCCAGTTCTTCCTGACTAAATGGTCTGTAAAGATGGTCCAGATATTCAGTTGAAATTCCAATTCCAGTATCTTTTAATTTGCAAATAGCTAACTCTCTTTCTTTTAATGTTTCTACTTCAATATCAATATATCCCTGCTTTGTAAATTTTATAGCATTTTCTAATAAATTATTTATTACCGATTCAACACATTGCAAATCAGCATTAACAAAAATGTTTTCATCGTTGTACCTTACGCTAAAATCAAGCTTTTTAATTTTTGCTTTATCTCTAAATGTTGATACGCAGTTTCTAAAAACGTTTACAAGATTAACAGTTTCAATATTCATCTTGTAGCTGCCTGCTTCTATCTGAGCAAATTCGAGCATTTGTGTTATACTCTTAAATAGTCTTTCACTTCCTGTATAAAGATTATCCAGATAAATTTTATCTTCATCACCAATTTTGTCCTTCAAATTGTCTTTAATGATCGAAGAATAACCAAGAATAATATTTAAAGGAGTTCTTAGTTCGTGGGAAAGTACATCAAGGAAAGTACTTTTAAGTCGATCAGCTTCTTTGCTAGCATCTCTTGCTTTTCTTACTTCCTCTTCAGCAAGCAACACTTCCGTCTGATCTTCGTGAAAAAGAACAACATAATTTTTGTTATCAAAATTGACTGGAAACATAGTAGTGTTCAGAATTGGAGCTGCTTTCTCACTCCCGGTTAACATTGAGTCAACAAAATTTTTTACCTGAACAGCGCTCCCGTTTTCCAAAACTTTTTTTATCTGTCCTGAAATATCTCTTTTCATTAATTCATTATCTGAATTAAATGAATATCCAATAAGGTCATTAAGGTTGTAACCCCATTTTTTTGTAAATGCATCATTGACATAGACTAAAAATCCTGAGTCATCAAAGATTTCGACAGGAAAAGCTAAAAGCCCGTAGCATAATTCAAAATATTTTACACTTGCCGAACTCATCGCTTACTCAATGGTAATGAAAAATATACTGATGCTCCTTTGTCTGAATCTTGTATTTTAATCTCTCCATTGTGTTTATCAATTATACTTTTACAAAGGAAAAGACCATAACCACCATTCGATAAATTAAAAATCCCTGAAGGATTCTTCAGAATTTTTCCCGGGAATCCGGGTCCATCATCTTTAACTTCTACACTGATATGAGTGTTTTCTGAATATGAACGAATAATAATAGTTGCATTATTATTTGCATCTACCGAATTATTAATAAGTTGAACAAGCAAGTGCTGAATTTGCTCGGGATCAAAATCGCAGAGTGGCAGAGTATTGAGTTCGGTTTTGAATTTTACCGAATTAAATTTTTTTAATGGAGAAAGATATTTGATGACAGATTGAATAGTTCTGTTAAGATCATTATTCTCTTTATTCAAATCGGTTACTGAAGTTTCCAGCAACACCTGAGCATACTTCTGAATGTTGCGTATGCTATCCGATGCCACTTTCGATTTTAATTTTAATCGGTCAAATAAAAGATCATCGATTTGCTGCTGTGAATCATATTCAGATTGTGTTTTTTCTATTGTCCTTAAAAGACTTTCAGTTTCAAGCAGGGCAAGATGCACTAAGCCCTGAAGTGATTGACCAATTTCCGCATCTATGCCAGATTTAAGTGCTCGTCTTTCTGCTTGTATAAGCTGTGCATTTGCTTCTTGGAGAGCGTTATATGCATTTAGCTGTCCATCATAAAGTTGGGCATTTCTAATT
>JARRKF010000114.1:0-4739 GCA_037388405.1 Ignavibacteriaceae bacterium
CTTGAAGAAGGTATTCAGGGAAGCGCGATGATCTCTTATAACTTTTTAACTCCTGAAGAAAGAATTTCGCTGGCTCATTACATAAGAACAGAATTTATGAAGGATCCTCCTAAGGATAGTGAAAATGATCTTGCAGCGTTAAATCAGCTTTATAATCTCTCTGAAGGAAAGAAGGTTTCTGCACAGATACCTGTTTCTGCAGCGATGGAATTGGTTGAACGTGATGCTGAAAAAAAGATCGAAAAACTGGATGAAGCAATCTCGCAGATTGATAAAGATAGAACCAATTCTTCTGCAAAATTGTTCAATTATATATGTAAAGATGAAAAAGTTGCTCTTTCTTCTCTTATAAATTCTGATAGTTGGAGACAAAGTGGAAACGATTTATTCCAATTTTTTACTATCAATGTTAACCAAAATGGATTTAATGGAAGAGTATTTAATTTATCAGATTCTGAACTGAATGGTTTGTATAACTATCTTAAACAGATTTTATAATTGTATGCTATGAAAAGATTTTTGTTAGTATCTATAGTAGGTTTATTATTAATCTCAATTTCTAAACCAAATGATAAAATCGAGATAGGAATTGATGAGCAATTAGGAAAACATATTCCGCTTGATGCAATGTTTAATGATGAGAATGGGAACCAGGTAAAGCTTGGTAATCTCATTACTGAACCAACTGTTCTCGCATTAGTTTATTATCATTGTCCCGGAATTTGTAATCCATTAATGTTTGAGTTAGCAAACGTAATGAACAAATCAGACCTAGAACCTGGATACGATTATAATGTAATCTCTATTAGTATTGATGATCTCGAAACTCCACAAAAAGCTACTGAAAAAAAGAAAGAAATGATGTCCGGTTTCGACAAAGATATCCCTCAGAATAGTTGGAGATTTTTAACCGGAACAAAAGAGAATATTAAAAAAGTTTCTGATGCTGTTGGTTATTACTTCAAGAGAGAGGGGACTGAATTCAGACATTCTGGAGCACTAGTATTTATAGATAAAACGGGAAAGATCTGCCGATATCTCATACCGAGTTATACAGATAATCATGGTTTTGGTATTCTTCCATTTGATTTTAAGATGGCTGTTTTTGAAACTTCAAAAGGAAAAGAATCTCCCACTATAGCTAGGGTATTACAATTTTGTTTTAGTTACGATCCTCAAGGAAAAACTTACGCACTGGATTTTACAAGAATATTCGGAGTAGCAATATTACTTTTTGCCGGCATCTTTCTTCTTGTAATTAAATTAAAACCAAAAAAAGAAAAAATAAAATAGAGGTAACGATAAATGTCTGCTGAAGCAGCAACAATAAAGACAAATGGACACGAGCCAAGTTACTTAGAATATAAAGGTAAGCACACTGGTATTTTAGGTTGGATTCTTTCAACTGATCATAAAAGAATAGGTATTCTCTATTTAATATCATTATCATTTTTCTTTCTTGTTGGAGTGACATTTGGATTTTTGATGCGCCTTGAGTTATTAACTCCTGGCAGAACAATTATGGATGCACAAACATATAACTCCATATTTACTTTACACGGAGTTATAATGATCTTTCTTTTTGTTGTTCCTGGAATCCCGGCAGTTTTTGGGAATTTTGCTTTACCACTGTTAATTGGAGCGAAGGATGTAGCGTTTCCAAGAATAAATTTAATATCCTGGTATTTGTATGTGTTTGGAGGATTGCTTGCAGTCGTTGCTATTCTTCTTCCAGGTGGTCCTGCTGATACAGGTTGGACCTTTTACATACCTTATTCTGTAAGAACAAATACAAATGTATTTTTTGCCTTATCTGCTGCATTTGTTCTTGGCTTTTCTTCAATATTAACAGGACTAAATTTTGTAACCACCGTTCATCGTATGCGCGCAAAGGGTATGAGCTGGTTTAAAATGCCTCTTTCAGTTTGGTCATTTTACGCAACAGCCTGGGTTCAGGTTCTTGCAACTCCGATAATTGGAATTACACTGTTGCTGGTTATTGTAGAAAGATGGCTTGGTGTTGGAATTTTTGATCCGGCGCTTGGTGGCGATCCGGTTTTATATCAGCATCTTTTCTGGATTTATTCTCATCCGGCAGTGTATATAATGATTCTTCCTGCAATGGGAATTGTTTCGGAAGTTATACCAGTCTTTGCGCACAGAACTATTTTTGGATATAAATTTATAGCTTTTTCTAGTATTGCTATTGCTTTGTTTGGTTCTTTGGTTTGGGCACATCATATGTTTACTGCTGGAATGAGTGATACCGGACAATTTGTTTTTTCTTTGCTTACAATGTTGGTAGCGATTCCTAGTGCAATTAAAGTATTTAATTGGATTGCTACTTTATACAAAGGATCAATAGAACTTGAAGCACCAATGCTTTTTGCACTTGCTTTCATTTTTCTTTTTACAATAGGCGGCTTAACCGGGGTAATGCAGGGTATTCTATCGATAGATATTCAGGTCCACGATACATCTTTTATTGTAGCTCATTTTCATTATGTGATGTTTGGTGGAACTGGTTTCGGATTTTTCGCCGCTTTGCACTACTGGTTCCCAAAAATGTTTGGCAGAATGTATAATAAAAAACTTGCTAAATTTTATTTCTGGATGTTATTTGTTGGATTCAATGTTTTATATTTTCCGATGTTCGTGATGGGCTGGTTAGGAATGCCAAGAAGATATTATGATTATCTACCCGAGTTTCAATCGTATCATGTAATTTCAACAATTGGAAGTTGGATCTTAGTTCCTGCAATTCTCTTAATGGCATATAATATGTACCGATCAGTTTTCAAAGGAAAAGTTGTTACTGAGAAAAATGTATGGGGTGGTGAAACACTTGATTGGATAACTGATACACCGCCAATTCACGAAAATTTTGAACAGCTTCCTGTTGTCAGCACAGATCCATACCAATATAAAATGAATGAAGAAGAATTAATTGAAGAGGAGGTTAGTTGAGTTCAACCGATCAAGCTGTAGAATCTCACGTGCATAGAGATGATATAGGCTCCCGTATGGGAATGTGGCTCTTTCTTTTTACAGAGCTGTTATTGTTTGGCGGTATGTTTTTACTTTATTCTGTTTACAGGTTTGAATATGCTGAGCAATTTCATATCGCAGCTAAAGAGTTGAATATTATACTTGGTACGTTCAACACTGCTGTTTTGTTAACTAGTAGTTTGACTATGGCGCTTTCTATTGTAGCAATTCAACGGAATCAAAAAACATTATCGTTGTTGTTGCAGATCATTACCATATTTCTTGCACTTTTCTTTCTAGTTAATAAGTTTTTTGAATGGTCAGCAAAATTTCATCATGGAATCTACCCCGGCAGCGAAGAACTTTTATCCAGAAGTTCAGGTGAGATTTTATTTTTTGGGTTATATTATGTTATGACAGGGTTGCACGGAATACATGTTATTGTTGGTATGTTTTTAATTGCAATAATGGCAAGAATGACGAGGAAAGATTTAATAACGGCTGATAATTATGTACGGCTTGAAAATATTGGTCTTTATTGGCACCTTGTAGATATTATATGGATTTTCTTGTTCCCATTATTTTATCTGATTACATAAGGATTGGAAATGGAAAAACACGATTATTATCATGAACATTCACACGGCTACGGAATTTATATTTTAGTCTGGCTGGCTCTTATGGCTTTAACAGCCATAACAGTTACAATTGCCGGGATGAATATTGGAAGATTTACCGTTGCTACTGCATTAGTTATTGCTTCAGCAAAGGCATATTTGGTCTTAACAATTTTTATGCATTTAAGAAGTGAGAGTAAAGCCTTTAAAGTGTTTGTATTCGTTGCTTTAATCTTCCTTATAATTTCTTTTATTCTACTTTTTGCTGATTATTCTTTCCATTAAGGATATGCTAAATGTTTGATGGTGTTTCAAATTTTGTAAATTCAACTGACAGAACCTTCTTATTCACACTGATAGTTTCTGTTTTCTTTCTTGCTTTAAATACTTTCCTGATGATTTATTTTGTCATTAGGTATAACAGAAAAAGACATCCGAAAGGAAAGAACGTTCATGGTCATGTAGGTCTTGAAATAACCTGGACAGCTATCCCAACAATTCTTGTTTTAATTCTGTTCTGGTTCGGATGGCAGGGTTACGAAGAAATGGTTGATGTTCCTGAGGGTGCTATGCCAATTGATGTGACTGCACAGATGTGGAAATGGAGCTTTAAATATGAAAATGGCAGAAATACAGATACTCTTTATGTACCTGTGAATACTGCTGTAAAATTAACTATGCATTCCAATGATGTTAACCACGCATTCTTCATTCCAGCTTTCAGAATCAAGAAAGATGTTTATCCGAATAGAGAAAGAATCGCATGGTTTATAGCTGAAAAAACTGGACGATATCCTATTGCGTGTGCAGAGTATTGCGGACTTAATCATTCACATATGTACTCAAGAATTGTAGTAATGAGTCAACAAGAGTTTGATAAATGGAATGCAGAATTTGAATCGAAAGATTCAGTTAATGTAAACGATATGAATAACTAGATATCAAGTATTTACAATTTGAACAAAAACATAAAAATATTTTCCGAATTAACTAAAATTAGAATAACCTCTTTTGTTACACTTACTACTGCGTTTGGTTATATCGCAGCTGCTGGTAAAATAGATGTTAAGATTATTCCAGTTCTTTTCGGAGTCCTTTTGCTGGCATTCGGATCAGCAGTATTGAATCATTTTC
>JARRKF010000115.1:0-6381 GCA_037388405.1 Ignavibacteriaceae bacterium
ATAAAGGAAAATTTTATCCTGATTTCGCAGGTGTCGGTAAATCATTCAATTTTTATCCGGTGCCGCCGCAAAAATCTGATGATGGAATTGCCCTTGTTGCACTCGGTCTCGGTAAAACTGTTGTTGAAGGAGGAAACACAGTGCGATTTTGTCCGCGATATCCAAAACACTTGCTTCAATTCTTCTCTACAAAAGAAACTTTGATGCATGCCCAGCAGGATTTTTATGCACTTGACTTAAAAGGGAAACTTGATCATCATCCCGAATCAACTAAAGATCCTCTAGTAAAAAGATATGAATTGGTTGAATCCGAAGCGGATGGAACACTCTACTCTGTTGGTTCAACTTATTCCACCGAAGATGAAGCTGTTTATGACGGAATTTCTCGAGACGGAATTAGAGTTGTAACATTCTCCCCAATTTTAAAGCACAAAATGTTTCCTCTGCCTGAAATATTAAATATGCTTCTTGGTTTGGGAACATGGGGAATGGGTTCGCCGGTTGAAATTGAATTCGCTGTAAATTTAAGTGTGCCTCCCAACAAGCGTAAAGAATTTGCAATGCTGCAGATGCGGCCACTTGTTATAAGCAATTGGTAATGGTGCAACGGACGAGATTTATGATTTAGTATTTGTTGATAACAATAAATATGACAGAGGTAAAAGTAAAGAAGTGGCTATGGAGATTGCCCGACTAAATTCAAAAATGTTAAATGAGAAGAAACCATACATTCTCATTGGAATTGGCAGATGGGGCTCTCTTGATCCATGGCTAGGAATTCCCGTTACCTGGGATCAAATTTCCGGGGCTGCTGCAATTGTTGAATCGGGATTTAAAGATTTTGAAGTTGAACCATCTCAGGGTTCGCACTTTTTCCAGAACATAACTTCTTTCAGAGTGGGTTATTTTACTGTTGATGCCTCTCACCGAATTGGATTTATAGATTGGGATTGGCTGGTTTCACAAAAGGCAATTGAAGAGTTGGACTACTCAAAGCATTTGAAATTTAAAAAACCTATTTCAGTTAGAATAAACGGTCACAAAAATCTTGGCATAATTATTAAGCCAGGAGTTTAATTATTCATTCTGATTTTATATGAACGATTTTATCCTAAAGGAAGAATTATCAAACGTTGATCTGCTTTTCGGGCAGCTATGGGAAATTTCTGTCGATGGTATGCGTTTAACCGATGAAGACGGAAATATTCTTCTAGTAAACGATTCATTCTGCATAATTTTTCAAATGGAAAAAGAAGAGCTTCTGGGAAAACCATTTTCTATTGTATATGCTAAAAATGAACAGGAAGCTGCACTAAAAATTTATCAGCGAGATATAAGAAACAATGCAATAAAAACATTATTCGATCGCGAAAACACACTTTGGAATGGAAGAAAAGCATGGCTTGAGTTTTCAAACTCATTTCTTACGCTGCCTGATGGGAAAAAAATTACTCTAAGTATTGTAAAAGAAATTACAAAACGAAAAAAATCTGAAATTGAATTGCGCGAAAGTGAACAGAAATTCAAAATGCTATTTAATAATATTAATGATGCGGTTTTTGTTACTCAGCTTTCAGATGAAAAATCCTACGGTGATTTTATTGAAGTTAATGATGTTGCCTGCAAGCGATTAGGTTACTCAAAGGAAGAATTTTTAAAGCTCAGCCCTTCAGCAACAGTTTTACCGAGACCGAGTGCAACAAGGGCAATTCCATCATCAGATTTTTGAGGGGGTACCGGATAAAAATTGAATGATTTACCAACGTGGTTCATCGTGCAAAAGATAAAAAGCTCATTCCTGTTGAAATTAATTCTCATCTGTTTTTATATAATGATAAACCTACAGTACTTTCGATTGCAAGAGATATCACCGAGCGAAAGCAAGCCGAAGAAAAACTTAGGCGTTCAAGTAAACTTCTAAGGGAACTGGCTACTCACCTGCAATCAATTAGAGAAGAAGAAAGAACTATGATTTCACAGGAAATACACGACGAACTTGGGCAGGTTTTAACCGCACTTAAAATTCAGGTTTCATTACTGGCAAAAAAGCTTAATAAAAACCAGGAACCACTTAAGCAAAAAATCAATTCTCTTTCTGATCTTATTGATTCCTCCGTTGAATCTGTGCAAAAAATTTCTTCAAAACTAAGACCAGGAATACTTGATGAACTGGGACTTATAGCTGCAATTGAATGGCAGACAGAAGAGTTTGAAAAACTTACCAACATTAAATGTTCATTGGTTTTGCCAAAGGAT
Organism: Ignavibacteriaceae bacterium; assembly: GCA_037388405.1. Taxonomy (GTDB): domain Bacteria; phylum Bacteroidota; class Ignavibacteria; order Ignavibacteriales; family Ignavibacteriaceae; genus IGN2. Next base: position 2,257 of record JARRKF010000115.1, read on the forward strand.
GAAATAAAGCTTGAAAAAAATAAAACCACTGCAATCTTCAGAATATTTCAGGAAGCATTAACAAACATTGCACGTCATTCAGAAGCAAGCAAAGTAACAATTTCTTTATTGAACTTTCAATCAAATATCATTCTTGAAATTCAGGATAACGGTAAAGGAATCACACAGGAACAGGTTAAAGATTTTAAATCGCTCGGTATTCATGGGATGAAAGAAAGAGCAATGGTGTTCGGTGGACAGGTAAACATAGAAGGATTTGCAGGTAAAGGAACCATGGTGATGGTCGAAATTCCTATCGATGGGTCAAAATATGGCAGATGAAAAAATAAAAATTCTCATCGCTGATGATCATGCTATTGTTCGCGAGGGATTGAAACAGATTGTTGGGGAAGAAAAAGATATTCTCGTTGCAGGGGAAGCAGAGAACAGCAGAAAGCTTATGGAACTACTCGAAAAAGAAAATTGGAGCCTTGTTGTTCTTGATATTAATATGCCCGGCAAAAGTGGACTTGAAGCCCTGAAAGATATTAAGCAGCTCTATCCTGATTTACCGGTTTTAATTTTAAGTATGTTCAGCGAAGACCAGTATGGGTTAAGAGCAATTAAAGCAGGAGCTTCGGGTTATTTAAAAAAAGTTAGTGCTCCAACAGAACTTGTTACTGCAATTAGAAAAATTGTTTCTGGCGGAAAGTATATCAACCAATCTCTTGCAGAAAAGCTTGCTGAAAATTTTGAAAGTACTCGGAAAGAACTATTGCATGAAAAACTTTCTGACCGCGAATATCAGATAATGTGCAACATTGCTCTCGGTAAATCGGCCGAAGAAATTGCAGAAGAATTATCATTAAGTATTAATACTGTTTATTCATACAGGAACAGAATTCTTGAAAAGATGTCTATGCGATCCAACGTTGAACTCACTCAATATGTTCTACAAAACAAGCTGGTTGAAATCTAATTACTTGCCAAACAAAAATTATTTTGTAACAATTTTTGTTACATAACATTCACAATTTCTGTTCTTTTCTTTCATATTGAGTTAATTTAGTTTCCTCCCAAAGATTATTGAAACATAATCCACAATTACAATAATAATTATCTCCGGAGGATTAAATGTCCGATTACGTAAAAAACTTAATTGCTGAAGTAAAAGCAAAACATCCTGCAGAACCTGAATTCCATCAGGCAGTTCAGGAAGTAGCAGAATCTCTAGATTTGGTTCTTGAAAGACATCCAGAGTACCGCTCTGCAAAAATTTTAGAAAGAATAATTGAACCTGAAAGAGTAATAATTTTCAGAGTTCCTTGGGTAGATGATCAGGGAGAAGTGAACATAAATATCGGTTATAGGATTGAAATGAATAGCGCTATTGGTCCCTACAAAGGGGGACTAAGATTCCATCCTTCTGTTAATCTTGGCATCCTTAAATTTTTAGCTTTCGAACAGGTTTTCAAAAACAGCTTAACATCTTTACCAATGGGCGGTGGAAAAGGTGGATCAGATTTCGATCCTAAAGGTAAGAGCGACTTAAAAATTATGAGATTCTGCCAGGCATTTATGAGTGAATTGTTCAGACATATCGGTCCGAATACTGACGTCCCTGCTGGTGATATTGGTGTTGGCGGACGTGAGATTGGTTATCTCTTTGGTCAATACAAAAAATTAAGAAATGAATTCACCGGTGTTCTTACAGGTAAAGGTTTGAACTGGGGTGGTTCATTAATTCGTCCTGAAGCTACAGGTTATGGTGCAGTTTATTTTGCTGCGGAAATGCTTACAACCAAAAAGCAGACACTCGAAGGAAAAACATGTTTGGTTTCGGGAAGTGGTAATGTTGCACAATATACTGTTGAAAAAATTCTTGAGCTTGGAGGAAAAGTTGTAACATTATCAGATTCAAATGGATATATTTATGATGAAGAAGGAATTAACAAAGAGAAGCTGGCTTATGTTATGGAATTAAAAAATGTACGTCGCGGAAGAATAAAAGAATATGTAGATAAATATAAAAAGGCTGTTTACACTCCTCTCGATGGAAATATGGATCACAATCCGTTATGGGATCATAAAGCTCAGTGCGCATTCCCAAGTGCAACACAAAACGAGATTAATGCAAAAGATGCCCAGAACCTAATTAAGAATGGTGTTTATGTTGTTAGTGAAGGTGCAAATATGCCAACTACAATTGATGGTGTAAATATCTTTCTTGATAAAAAAATACTTTATGGTCCGGGTAAAGCTGCTAATGCCGGCGGTGTTGCAGTATCCGGATTGGAAATGTCACAGAATAGTCAGCGCTTACCTTGGACACGCGAAGAAGTTGATGCCAGACTTCAGTTGATTATGAAAAATATTCATGCGACCTGTGTAGAAATGGCTGATAGATTTGGAACACCTGGTAACTATGTTAATGGTGCGAACATCGGCGGTTTCTTAAAAGTTGCTGATGCTATGATTGATCAGGGTGTTGTTTAATATTTTTTAACTAATTTTGTAACCAGATTCCGAACATTTTGTACCTGAATTACAAAAGATTAAACTTTTGATGACTTAATCCTGACAATTCTTCTAAAGTCATCAATTCCCCGGCGGAGCAGTTTTCAAGCCTCCTAACTGCTTCGCCATTTTTATTTTAAAAAGAAATTTATACTTAATTATTGTAAATTTCAGATGGCTTCAATTAAAAATATTTTGCCTTATAATGAATTACATCAAAGAATTTAAAAGTAATCCTGAAGCTGATTGGGTTGAGCATGGTTACGGAACCCGTTTCCAGGGTTTTCAGAACCTTATGCGCTTACGTGTTACTAATATTCTTCTTGTTTCCAGCCTTTATGATCTTTACCTGTTCGAAGAAGACGGCAGATTATATGAACTAATCCGCAATGAATATCAGGGATTAAATCTTAGCCACTCACCGGAATTGACAAGAGTCTCAAGCGGATACGATGCAATCAATAGAGCAAAGGAAGAAGGTCGTTTTGATCTGATAATTACCACAATGCACATTGAAGATATGACCGCACTAAGCTTTGCTAAGCTGATAAAAGATTCCAGCCTTGATGTGCCAATTGTTCTGCTTGCTCACGATAACCGCGAACTTAAATCATTACTTACAAATCCTGAAAGTTCTGTGTTCGATAAAGTATTTATCTGGACCGGAGATTTCAGAATCATAATCGGAATAATAAAATATTTAGAAGACAGGCTGAATGTTGAACACGATAGTAAAATTGTTGGTGTTCAAAATGTAATTGTTATTGAAGACAGTGTGAGATATTACTCGGCATTCCTTCCTATAATCTATACTGAAATGCTTAAGCAAAGTCAGAGATTAATTTCCGAAGGAATAAATCTTACACACAAGTACTTAAGAATGCGTGCACGACCAAAAATTCTTTTATGTACAAACTATGAAGAAGCCTGGGATTATTTTGAAAAATATAAAGAACTGGTTCTCGGAGTTATTTCAGACATTGCTTTCCCGAGAAATGGTGAAATTGATGAGACAGCAGGAATACAATTTACAAAAGCTGTAAAGCAATCAATGTCTGACATTCCGATTTTACTAACATCTAACAATCCGGCTAATGAAGACGATGCAAAAAAAGCTGGGGCTTCATTTATTCTAAAAGATTCTCCTATCTTAATTACAAAGCTCCAATATTTTATGAACAGCAATTTTGGCTTTGGTGATTTTATTTTTAGAACGAGTGACGGGATTGAGGTTGGTAGGGCTAATGATTTGAAAAGTATGGAGGACCAGTTAAAAGTAATACCTATGGAAACGATAAAATATCATGCTGAAAAAAATCACTTTTCAAATTGGTTTAAAGCAAGAACTGAGTTCTGGTTAGCTCATAAGTTAAGACCGCGAAAAATTTCTGATTATCCGGATGATGAATCATTACGAAAGGACCTTGTTCAATCAATTCACCATTACCGGATGGCAAGGCAGAGAGGAATAATAACAGATTTTAATAAAGAAACTTTCGATCCTGAAAGCAGCTTTGCGAGAATTGGCGGCGGCTCTCTCGGTGGTAAAGCAAGAGGACTTGGTTTTGTTAATACTCTCATCAATGATTATCAGCTCCGAGATCAGTTTGAAGATGTTTTAATTTATGT